>DATKUQ010000515.1:0-6171 GCA_035530495.1 Burkholderiales bacterium | reverse complement strand
GCTGCTGCGCCAGCTGATCGGGACTGACGAGAGTCGTGAATTTCATGGGCTGTGTTTCAATGGTCACGTCTGCATTTTGCGACAGAAATGACAGCTTGCGGTAGTGTTCCGGCGGACTCAAAATACGGTCCGCTGCGTTCGACCGTAGGCAGCCACGATTACCTCCGGGAAACCCTGATCGACCGAATTCCCTTGCACGAGCGCAGCGGCCGGCTTGCCCGGGCCGATTTGTCGGAGCCCGAGATCCGGCGCCTATATACTAGCGCACAGCTGGTGCATAATCTGGAGCGCCACTGGAACGCGAAGGAGCGCAAACTCTGACCGGAGTGGCCTGATCCCGAGCTCCGTCCTTCGTCCGCAATATTACAGCTGTCATACGAGGAGAGCATTTATGCGATCGATCATCGTCCTTGTCGCCGTAGTCGCGCTCGCCGGCTGCGGCGTCGAGACCGCCACCACCGCCGCGACCGTGGCGGCAGCGAAGCAGAAGGAAATCGAGCAAGGCAAGAAAACCATGAACCAAGTGCAGCAGAACCTCGACAAGGCGATGGCGCAGACGCAGCAGAGCACGGAGCGGGCTGACGCCGCCGCGAAATAGCCGCTGCGCGCGCCCTCTAATGCGGCGCCTACCACCTGCCCGCGGCCGGAAATTTGTGGGTAGTCCAAATCGGCGGCGTTGCCGGCTGCTAACATTGGCGGATCGCATTGCGTAAAGTTTTATCTGGAAATGAGGGGATGTCCCCTGCGGGGACTTCCTTTCGGGGCGCATCCACTAATGGTCCCCTAAATCACGGCCATTTCAACAGTTCTGAAATGGCCCCCATGGAGCTTGGCATGAATCTTCCTACTCAAGTACTTCCCGCCCACCACCGGCATTGCGACGATCTGTTCGTCGCCGCGGAGGAGGCGGTCGGGCGCGGCGAATGGACCGCGGCCGTGCCCGCCTTCGAGCACCTGCGCGCGCAAATGCTGGCGCACTTCGCCGCCGAGGAGGACCTGCTGTTCCCGGCATTCGAGGCGGCCGCCGGCAACAGTTCGGGGCCGACGCGGGTCATGCGCCTCGAACACGAGCAGATGCGCCCGCTGCTGGCGCAGCTCGAGGCCGCCTGCGCCGCGCACGATGGCGAAGGCTACGCCGGCGCCGCGGAGACCCTGCTGATACTCATGCAGCAGCACAACATGAAGGAGGAGAACATCCTCTATCCGATGTGCGACCAGGCGCTGGGGCCGGAGGCGGAGCGCATTGCGGCGCAGATGAGCGCACTGCTGGAACAGTGACATGGCTAAACCTGTTGCAAAATGAATTTTGCAACAGCTCATTTAGGGGAGCATGAGGGGATGTGTCCCCTTATTTTGATATGAACGCTGAGCCGCGATTGATCGACGGCCGCGACATGGAGCCGCCGGAACCGCTGGAGCTGGCCCTGGCCGCGCTCGCCACCCTGGGCCCCGGCGAAGAGCTGGTCATGCTGTTGCGCTGCGAGCCGCTGCCCCTGTACGCGATCCTCGAGCGCAGCGGTTACCGCCACCGCGCCGAACTTCAGGCCGACGGCAGCAACGAGATCCGCATTCAAAAAGCCTGAATGCAGCCCACCCTATCGTTCGAACAGGCGCCGCCGATTTCGGTGCCCTACCGGTTTTTTCTGACCGCGCCGCTGTTCGGCGCCGCGGCCGGGCTGGTGCTGGCATGGTTCGGGCCGGCGGCGTTCGCGTCGCGCTGGTCCCCCGGCGCGCTCGCCATGACGCATCTGATCGTGGTCGATTTCATGCTGCAGGTGATGTGCGGTTCCTTGCTGCAGTTCGTGGCGGTGGTTGCCGGGGCCAACATCTGGCGGCCGCATCTGGTCGCGTCGGTGGTGCACCCGCTGATCACGGCAGGCGCAGTTTTCCTCGCGACCGCCTTCCTGCTGGAGCAGCCGCCGCTGTTCCTCGCCGCCGCGCTGACGTTTGCCGTGGCGCTGGGCCTGTTCCTGACGGTCATGGCGATCGCGCTCCTGCGCACACCGGCGCGCGGCGCGTCGATACTGGTGCTGCGCCTGGCGGTGTTCGGCCTGCTGTTGACAGTTGTACTCGGCGTGACCCTGGCCGGCACCCTCGGATCGCACGGGAGCCTGCAATCGGTCTGGTCCCTGTTTACGCTGATCAAGGTCCATGTCGCCTGGGGGCTCGGCGGCTGGGCCTTGATGCTGGTGATCGGTGTTTCGTTTCTGGTGGTGCCCATGTTTCAGTTGACCCCGGCCTATCCCGCCTGGCTCACGCGCCTGCTGCCGGCCGGCCTGTTCCTCGTGCTGTGCCTGTGGTCGCTGCAACTCCTGCCCGGCTTGGGCGAGGTGCAGGCCTTGCAGTCCGGTGTGTTGACGGCGGGCATGCTGCTGGCGGGACTCTACGCCGCCGCCACGCTGTGGCTGCAATCGCGCCGGCGGCGGCGCCAGGCCGATGTGACTCTCGTCTTCTGGCGCGGCGCCATGTTGTCCTTGCTCGCTTTAGCCGTGTCCTGGCTGGCGTTCGAAGCGCTGCCGCAGCTGGGCGAGCATGCGCGCGCGCCGCTGTGGCTGGGCGTGCTCGCCCTGCCGGGCGTATTCCTCTCGGTGATTCAAGGCATGCTGTACAAGATCATGCCCTTCCTCAACTGGCTGCATTTGCAGCGCCAGGGTGGAACGGTGGCGACCCAGCCCAACATGAAACAGATGATCCCGGAGCGCGCGATGCGCGGCCAGATGCGGCTGCACTTCGCAGCACTGGCGCTGCTGCTCGCCGCAGTGATATGGCCTGCGCTGGCGCTGCCGGCCGGTCTGGCGTTCTGCGCATCCTGCCTCTGGCTGGAATGGAACCTGGTCGGTGCCGCGCGGCTGTATGTGCGTTTCCGGGACCGGCTACGCGCAACGACATGAGCCTGACGCGCGCTGCGCGCGCGTCAGGAAAAGGGCGCTACCGATTCTCCGCGGACCGCTGCCAGCGCCACGCGTCGGCGCACATGGTTTCCAGGTCGCGCGAGGCGCGCCAGCCCAGCAGCGATTGCGCCAGGCTCGGGTCCGCCCAGCATTGCGCGATATCCCCAGGCCGGCGCGGCGCGAAGCGGTGGGGCACCGGCCGGCCGCTGGCGCGCGCGAAGGCATCGGCCATTTGCAGTACCGAATAGCCGCGCCCCGTTCCCAGGTTGACGGTCAGCAGCGTGCCTTTGGTTTTGTCGAGGTAATTCAAGGCGGCGAGGTGACCGTCCGCCAGATCCATGACATGAATGTAGTCGCGCACCCCGGTGCCGTCCGGCGTCGGGTAGTCGCTGCCGAACACCCTGAGGAATTCGCGCTGGCCGATCGCCACCTGGGCAATATAAGGCAGCAGGTTGTTGGGGATGCCCTGCGGGGCCTCTCCGATGAGGCCGCTTTCGTGCGCGCCCACCGGATTGAAATAGCGCAGCCGGCCTATGCGCCAGTCCGGCTCGGCGTGATGCAGGTCGCCGAGGATCTCCTCGATCATCAGCTTGGAACGGCCGTAGGGGTTGGTCGCGGAGAGAGGGAAGTCCTCCCGTATCGGCACGCTGGCCGGATCGCCGTATACGGTGGCCGATGAGGAGAACACCAGCGTCTTGACGCCGGCCCGGCCCATCGCAGCGAGCAGTTCCAGCGTGCCGCGCACGTTGTTGTCGTAGTAGGTCACGGGCCGCTCCACCGACTCGCCGACCGCTTTCAGGCCGGCGAAGTGAATCACCGCCCGGATGCGCTGTTCGGCGAAGACACGGTCGAGCAGCGCGGCGTCGCGCACGTCGCCTCGAACGAAGCCCGGGCGCTTGCCGCAGAGTTGCTGCAGCCGATCGACTACGCTGGCGCGGCTGTTGCTGAGGTTGTCCAGGATCAGGATGTCGTATCCTGCCTGCGACAGCGCGACGCAGGTATGCGAGCCGATGAAACCGGTGCCGCCGGTGACGAGAATCATGCCGCGCGAGTGAACGTGAATGCGACCCCGGCGACGCTAATCGAAGACAATGACTTGCCTGATGGCCTCGCCATTGGCGAGGCGGTCGAAGCCGAGGTTGATTTCGTCGAGCTTGATTCGGTGCGTCACAAGCTTGTCGACGGGCAGCCGCCCGGCGCGATAGAGCGCGATGTAGCGCGGGATATCGCGCGCCGGCACGGCGGAACCGAGGTAACTGCCCTTGAGCGTGCGCTCCTCGACCACCAGGTTCACCGCCGGCACGTTCAGGCTCGCGTTCGGCGGCGGCAGGCTGACGGTCACCGTGGTGCCGCCGCGCCGGGTGATCTTGTAAGCGGTATCCAGGGCCGCCACCGCACTGGCCGCCTCGATCGCGACGTCGACGCCGCCATTGGTCGCCGCCTTGACGCGCGCCACCAGGTCGGGATCGTCAGCGCGAAAGGTGTGCGTGGCGCCGAGCGTGCGCGCCTTCTCCAGCTTCGAATCGAGCTTGTCGATCGCCACGATTTGGCGCGCGCCCGCCGCCATGGCGCCCAACAGCGCCGACAGGCCGACGCCGCCCAGGCCCACTACCGCGGCCGAGCTGCCCAGGCGCAGCTGGCCGGCATTAATCGCCGCGCCCACGCCGGTCAGCACGGCGCAGCCGAACAGCGCGGCGATGTCCAGCGGCAGTTCGGGGTCGATTTTCACCAGCGTGCCGCGCGCCACCACCGCGTACTCGGCGAAGCAGGAAACGCCGACCTGGTGATGAACTACGCTCTTGTCCGGTCGATGCAGACGGTGATGGCCGCTGATCAGCGTGCCGGCAACGGCCGCGGCTGCGCCCGGCTCGCACAGCGCAGGCCTGCCTTCCATGCACGGCAGGCAATGGCCGCAGCTGGGCACGAATATCAAAGCCACGTGGTCGCCGCGCCGCAGGTCGGAGACGCCCGGACCGACCTCTTCGACGATGCCCGCGGCTTCGTGGCCCAATGCGATCGGCATTACGCGCGGCCGGTCGCCGTTGACGATGGACAGATCGGAATGGCACAAGCCCGCCGCGGCCATTTTCACCAGTACCTCGCCCGGCCCGGGCGCATCGAGCTCGAGCGTTTCCACGCTGATCGGACGCGATTTCGCGTAAGGCTGCGGTTGCTGCATCTGGTCGAGCACGGCGGCGCGGATTTTCATGCTGGTCTCCTCGGAGGAATGGTATTTGTCTTGTCGCCCAAACATATCACAGTTGCCGCGGCTGGGCGCCTCGCCGCCATACGGCTTAGAACTTATCCGTAATTAATATATAATACCCTCCCGAGCCGCCTTTGACGCGGCGCGGGAGGGAGAGATGGCGACAAAGAAGCCGGCAAAGAAGCGCGTGGCCTCATGGGTGGTGACCGATGATTTCTGGGCGAGAGTGGAGCCCTTGGTGCCGGTCCGCGAGCGTCCGGCGGACAAGGAATACACGCGCAAGGCGGGTGGTGGACGCAAACCCAAGCCAGCGCGACTGGTGTTCGAGGCGGTTGTGTACGTGTTGCGAACCGGTTGCCAGTGGAAAGCTTTGCCGAAGGAGCGTTTCGGCAGCGCCAGCGCGATCCACAAGCGGTTCCTGGAATGGGAGCATGCCGGGGTGTTCGAAGCGATCTGGGCGGCCGGGTTGGCGGAATACGACCAGATGGAAGGCATCGCTTGGCGATGGCAAAGTATTGACGGGGCCATGCTCAAGGCTCCACTGGCACAAGAGCAGGTCGGGCCCAACCCGACCGATCGGGGGAAAAAATGGGAGCAAGCGTCACCTGTTGGTCGACGGCCGTGGCGTCCCGTTGTCGTTCATCGTGACCGGAGCGAACCGGCATGATGTTACGCAATTGGACGCAGTTCTGTCCTCCATCATGATCAAGCGCGAGGTGCCGGCTGAGCGTCGCTCCAAGCATTTGTGTCTGGATGCCGGATATCGAGGCCAGCCGGCGTTGGAGATTATTGAGCGCCATGACTACATTGCTCATGTGGCCAGTCGCACCCAGGAGAAGAAGGCCAAGCAACGGCATCCCGGAAAGAAAGCCCGACGTTGGATTGTTGAGGTCTGCCATAGCTGGTTCAACCGGTTTCGCAAGCTACTGGTGCGCTACGAGAAGCTTGAGCGCAGCTTCCTTGCGCTCAACCATCTTGCAGCTGGCATCATCGCGTTGCGTAAAGTGCATCTCAAGATAAACATTATTTACGGATAGATTCTAAGGCCGTTTAACGCCACGCTATGCACCGGGC
>DATKUQ010000514.1:0-8570 GCA_035530495.1 Burkholderiales bacterium | reverse complement strand
CGTACGGTCACCGTATCGCCGACACGCACGTCCTTGCGCCGCAGTTCGTCTTCATTGTGCAGCGTCGCGTTGGTGACGGTTACCCCGCCGACGAATACCGGGGCCAGTCGCGCCACGGGAGTGAGCGCGCCGGTCCGGCCCACCTGCACCTCGATCGCCAGCACTTCGGTTCTCGCTTCCTCCGCCGGAAACTTGTGCGCGATCGCAAAACGCGGCGCGCGCGAAACGTAGCCTAGCCGCTCCTGCGCGGCGAGTTCGTTGACCTTGTACACTACGCCGTCGATTTCGTAGGGCAAGGCTGCGCGCTTCGTGCCCATCTCGCTGTAAAACCGCAGCAATCCCTGCACGCCGCTGACCACACGCCGCTCTTGGCAGACCGGCAGCCCCAGTTTTTGCAGCCAGTTTTCCAGTTCGCCGTGCGTTTCGGGCGCCGGTGCGGGCGCGTCCTCGATCACGCCAACTGCGTAGGCGAAGAAGCGTAATGGCCTTTGGGCAGTGATCCGCGAATCGAGCTGGCGCAGGCTGCCCGCGGCGGCATTGCGCGGATTTACGAATTCTTTCTCGCCGTTGGCGCGCTGGCGCTGGTTCATCTGTTCGAAATCGCGCCGATACATCAGCACCTCGCCGCGCACTTCCAGCAATCGCGGCGGTGTCTCGCCGCGCAAACGCAGCGGTATGCTTTTCACCGTGCGCAGATTCGGCGTGACGTCCTCGCCGGTATAGCCATCGCCGCGCGTAGCGCCCTGAGTGAAGTGCCCCCGCTCGTAGGTGAGGCTGATGGCAAGGCCGTCGAACTTGGGCTCGGCCAGATATTCGACCTGGTCCAGCTCCAGGCCCTCGCGTATGCGCCGGTCGAAGGCTTCGACCTCTTCCTCGGAGAAAGCGTTGTTGAGCGAGAGCATCGGAATGCGGTGCGTAAGCTGCTCGAATTGTGGCAGCGGCGCACCGCCGACGCGCTGCGTCGGCGAATCGGCGTCCGCCAGCCCCGGATATTCGCGCTCCAGTTCCTGCAGCTCGCGGAACGTGCGGTCGTACTCGGCATCGCTCACCAGCGGCTGGTCGAGCACGTAGTACTGGTAGTTGTGGCGCTCGATTTCCGCGCGCAATTTACGCGCCCGCGCCTGAACTGGCTGTGGCGCCGCCATTACGAAAACAGGCGCAGTGCCAGCGGGCTGCCCGCGGAAATTCCCTGTTGTTCCATACTGGCGTAAAGGGCCTGCAACTGCGCACGTATCCTGCCGAGCCCGGCCTCATCCAGCGGCCGACGGTTGTCGTCGACAATCCCCGCCGAGAGGGTTTCGGCCAGGGCTCGTGCGAATTCGACGTAGAGGTCGAAGGCGGCGATGCCGCCCGGAGCTCTCGCAACGTCGAACAGCAAGGTCAAGCCCCTGCTTGCAAGGGTCTTCATGCCCTCCGCCGAGAATGCAGGCGCTTCGGTATTGCACAGGCTATAGAGTTCCAGGCCGGAATCGTCGCGGCGGCAAAATCTTCCGCCGTGTTCCAGCGCGAGTCCATGCGCTTCGGCGAAAGCACGAATCTTGGTACCGGAAAACGAGCTGCCCCGCGCGACCAGGTTGAGGCCGATTTGCACATCGACTTCCGCACACAGTGCGTCCAGCCGCTGCGCCCGCTCGAGCGCTGCTGCGGACCCCGACAGCGTACAGCGCGCGCCGGTGGCTTCAGCCACCGCCTGCACCATGGCAGTGAAGGCGGACAGGTCCTCCTCGCTTGCAGCACCTTTGCGGTCGACCAGCTGCAAGCCTGCGCGTAGCGTCTCGTATTCACCGGCGGCGGCCAAGGGCTCCCAAGCCGCCGCTTGCCGGTTGTAGCCTTCCCAACTGACTGTTTTGGCGGGGCGATCCAGACTTTCGACGATCGCCGCAGAAATTGCCTCCCCGGCGACGGACTCCTGCGCCTGCAGGGTGGCGATGAAATCGATGCCCGGATCGAGCATGCCGCCGGCTGGGGAAGCGCCGCCCGGCGCCCCTGACAGGATCGGCTCGATGCGATCGACGGAGCCGTCCTTCCGCCGGGACACGTCCTGCGCTCCCAAGAGCACATCATCGTGGCTCGAACCGAAGACCTCCTCGGACTGGCGCTTCAGTCTCGCTTCTTGCAGCTTGTTGTAGACGATCACGCCTACAACGACCAAAGCACCAATTCCAAGCAGGGCGAGTTGCAACTCGCTCATTTGCGCCGCCTCCACACGAATCGCCCGGCGCACAGGGACGCCAGTCGCCCACGACCGCCTACGGGCTCAGATCCCCGGCTCGCGCCGGGGTCCCTCTTCCTCCCTACGGCGTCCCCTGCTCCTAGGCTCATGCTAGCCGCCTCCGTACGAATGCCCCAACGCATGCGTCGCGCTGTCGGCGGCCGGCCGCCTTCGCCCGGGTCGCATCCCCGCTGCGCGGGGCCCCTGCTAGGCTCATGCGGCTAGTTCCTCCTTCATTCGCAGGGCTTCGTCGATGTCGACTGCGACTACCCGCGAAACGCCCGACTCCTGCATGGTCACGCCCACGAGTTGAGCCGCCATTTCCATGGTGATCTTGTTATGGCTGATGTAGAGAAACTGGGTGTCGGCCGACATGCGCTTCACCAGTTCGCAGAAACGCTCGGTATTGGGATCGTCCAGCGGTGCGTCCACCTCGTCCAGCAGGCAGAACGGTGCGGGATTGAGTTGGAACATGGAAAACACCAGCGCCAGCGCTGTAAGCGCCTTTTCGCCGCCGGAAAGCAGGTGGATCGTGGAGGTTTTCTTGCCCGGTGGCTGGGCGATGACCTGCACGCCGGCGTCCAGTATCTCTTCGCCGGTCATGAGCAGGCGGGCCTCGCCGCCGCCGAACATGCTGGGGAACAACTGTCCGAAATGCCCGTTCACGGTATCGAAAGTCTGTTGCAGCATCTCACGCGTTTCGCGATCGATGCGGCGGATCGCCGCATCCAGCGTTTCCAGTGCCAGATTAAGGTCGGCCGCCTGTGCATCGAGGAAGCCTTTGCGCTCGCGGCTCGTCTGCAGTTCCTCCAGGGCGGCCATGTTGACAGCGCCCAAATCGTTGATGGCCTGGGCCAGCCGGTTGATTTCGGCTTGCAGCGCGTTGGGCCGCATGCTTTTTTCCAGCATGGCCGCAAGCGCCTCTTCGTCGGCGCCGGCCTCGAACAACTGGTTGGCGTATTGTTCTTTGTTCAGCCGCGCCGCCTGCTCTTTCAGGCGCAGGTCGTTGATGCGGCTTCTAAGCGGCTCGAGCTTCTGCTCGCTCGCGAGCCGCTCCTCTTCGGCGCTGCGCAGATCCTGAGCCAGCTCCTCCTGGCGCGAACGGGCGGCGCCCAAGGCCTGCTCGCGCCGCACTCTTTCCTCGAGCTGAGCCTGTAGACGCTGCTTCAAGCCCTCGTCCTGCTGTCCTGCGAGCTCGGCTTTGAGCTGCTCCAGCTGTTGCGCCGCTGCGCCATATTGCTCAAGTATTACTTTAATAGACGACTGTATTTCATTTATTTTAGAGGAACATTCTTTTTCGTAAAATACCGACTCCTGCTCCTCGTGTTCGGCTTGCTGCAGCGCCTGACGCTGGGCGCTCAGCGCGTCCTCGGCCAGTTTGTAGGCCTGTTCCGCGGACTGTACCCGGACCGCGGCGGCTTCCATGACCTGCTGATGGCTGGCCAGGCTGGCCTCTGCCTGCGCCAAGCCGGCGCGCTCGGTTTCCTGCTGGTGCGCTATTTCATCCAATTCGAGCTGGATCTGCCGGCTACGCTCCTGAAAACGCTCAAGCCCCTGGGCGAGCCTGAGGTTCTCCATCTGCTGCTCGTGCGCCTGCTGCTTCAGCGCCGCCGCCTCCTGCCGCAGCAGAGCCAGACGCTGGTTGTGGCCTCCTAAGGCCGCCTCGACCACATGCTGCTCGGTGCGCGCCTGGCGCAATACTTCTTCACACTGGCGTAACTGGGCGCTGAGCTCCTCGATTTCACGCTGCCGCGCGAGTATGCCGGTATCACTCGGGTCCGGCGCATGGAAACTGACCGCACAACGCGAGAACTGATGCCCCTCGCGGCTCACCAGGATCGCGCCAGGCGGCAATACCAGCCGGTCTGCGGCACTGGGTGCGCTTTCCACCGCATACACGCCGCGCAACCAATCCTGCATCACGCCGCGCACGGTTTCATCGTGGAATTCCAGCAGGCTCTCCAGCGGGCGCATGCCTTCCAATGGCGCCGCCTGTGCAGCCGTCACCGCTGCGTACACGCTCAATTTCGCCGGCGGCGCATCGTCCAGCATGCGCTGCAGCAGTTCGGGCTGCGCCACTTCCACGGCGTGCAGCTTCTCGCGCAGCACGGCTTCGAACGCAGCCTCCCATCCCGCCTGGACGCGCACCTGCTGCCACAGGCGCGGCAGCGTATCCAGCCGGTGCTTGATCAGCCATTCACGGATCTGCGCGTTGCTCTCGACCTGCTCCTGCATCTGCTTCAGGGTCGCCAGGCGCGAATCCAGCACGGCCTGCTCGCGCTGCTGGGTGTCCAGCCTTTCCTGGGCGGTGCGGCGCGCGTTCTCCAGATCCGGCAGCTGTTCGAGCTGGGCCGCAAGCTGGGTGTCCTTGCGCGCGAGTTCCTCCGCCAGTTCGGTGATCCGGCGCCGCTGCTCTTCGATCGCGGCTGCATCCGGTTTATCCAGGCCCTCGTGTTCCGCCGTCAGGCGCTCCTGGCGCAAATCCAGAGCCTGCAGGGTCCGGTCCGCGTGGCTGATGTGGGTCTGCTCGATCTTCAGCGCCTGTTCGGTCTGCGCCAGCGCGGCGCGCCCGGCGGCCAGGTCGGCCTGCGTCGCGCGGAACGCCTGTTCGGCTTCGGGCAGTTTGGTCGATTCCGCCGCTACCCGCTCGCGCGCCTGCTGCAGCTTCTGTCCCGCGCCCCCCTGGCGTTCCTGCCACATGGTGAGCGCGCCGCTCAACTCGCTCGCCTGCTGCTGCCATTGTTCGCTTTGCGCGCTCAGCTGGGCGATCTGGTTTTCCAGCCGGGTACGGCTCTCGCCGATGTAGCGGATCTCGGTTTCCAGGCGCTGCACCTCGGCGTTGGCGGCGTAGAGTTCACCCTGGGCGCCGCTCAGCACATCGCCTGCGGCGTAATGCTCGCTGCGCACGTCCTCCAGGCGTTTCTCGATTTCGCGCAGCCGCGCGGTCTCAGCCTCAAGTTCGTTCGCCGCGCGGTCGATCTCGCGCGCGTGGCGCTGCGCTTCGTTCTCGGCCTCCGTCCTGCGCAGCAGCCACAGCAGGTTCTGCTTGCGCTGCATGTCTGCCTGCAGTTCCTTGAACTGCAGGGCCACCTGAGCCTGCTGATCGAGCTTGTCGATCTGCAGCGACAACTCCTCTCGGATATCGGCTACCCGCGCCAAATTCTCGCGCGTGTCATGCAGACGGTGTTCGGTCTCGCGCCGCCGCTCCTTGTACTTGGAGATGCCCGCCGCCTCCTCCAGGAACACGCGCAAATCCTCGGGCTTGGCCTCGATGATGCGAGCGATCATCCCTTGCTCGATGATGGCGTAGGCGCGCGGCCCAAGGCCGGTACCCATGAATATGTCCTGGATATCGCGCCGGCGCACATGGCTGTTGTTGATGTAGTACAGCGATTCGCCTTCGCGGGTCAGCACGCGCCTCACCGCGATTTCCGCATATTGCGACCACTGACCGGCCGCCTTGCCCAGGCTGTTGTCGAAAGTCAGTTCGACGCTCGCGCGAGCCACCGGCTTTCTCTGCGCCGAACCGTTGAAAATGACGTCCTGCATAGATTCGCCGCGCAAGGCCGCCGCGCGCGACTCCCCGAGCACCCAGCGCACGGCGTCGATCACGTTGGACTTGCCGCAGCCGTTCGGGCCGACAATGCCGACCAACTGGCCCGGTACGGCGATGGAGGTCGGGTCGACGAAGGACTTGAACCCGACTAGTTTGATTTGAGTGAGGCGCACTGGAATGTTTTCAGAAAACCGGTTTTTGACCGGATTTATTCGGAGTTATAGGCAGCCGATATAATAGCATCTTAACTACGTTTTCCGAGCCCCGTATGCCCGCCAAACCAAGCAATAAGCCGAGCACGTTCGACAATCCAAGCCCTGGGCGCGACTATTTGATTCATATGGATATTCCGGAATTTACCTGCCTCTGCCCACTCACCGGCCAACCGGATTTCGCGCATCTGGTGCTGGACTACATTCCGGAGCGCAAGTGCCTGGAACTGAAAGCGCTCAAGCTCTATATCTGGTCCTACCGCAACCAAGGTGCGTTCCACGAGGCAGTCACCAACCGCATTCTCGACGATCTTGCCGGAGTTACGCGGCCGCGGTTCATGCGTTTGACGGCGAAATTTTACGTGCGCGGCGGAATTTTCACCACCGTGGTGGCCGAGCATCGCAAGAAGGGCTGGAAACCGCTGCCCGCGCTGGACCTGCAGCGCTTCGAACGTTCCTCCAGTACCACGCAGACCGATTGACAGGCACCGGACGCCTGAATTCATCGGTGGACGACGAACAGTTCGCCGCCGCGCTGTACCGCGAATATAATGTGAGCTACTGCCCGGCAGCTAGCGTGATCGCAGGGGAATCCGGTGGTGCCGATAGGCATGTGCATCGGCCAGAGCACCAGGATGTTCGAACACGAAAGCGCCGCGGTGCTTTGCGAGCGCGTGCGCGCCGGTTCGGTTGCAGTCTCGGGCAATCCGCCTTCGGCTGATGGGAATACAGCCTGTACTGCGCAGTGATCGTCAAACGCGTGGATGCCAGGCCCCGCGCCAGGACCAGTATCAACGAGCTGCTCCGCGGCGATTGAGGATACAGGCCGCGCCCAAAGGAGGGCCGGGCCGCTAGGCCTCGCCTGGGCACCGCGTGGATGGCTAATGGGAGAAAAACAATGTCTGCGATGAAGCGTCTGTTCCAGTTGATGGCGGATAAAAAGGCTTCCGACATCTTCCTTTCGGTGGGCTCGCCGATCAATATCAAGATCAATGGCACGGCCATGCCGATCAACCAGCAAGTGATGGATGCGGCCAACATCACCAGTCTGCTGTATGAAGTTCTCAGCGACAAGCAGAAGAAGGAATTCGAGGACACGCTGGAACTCAACATCGGCTTTCCCATGCCCGGGATCGGCAGCTTTCGCATCAGCGCGTTCCGCCAGAAAACGACGCCGGCCGTGGTGGTGCGCTATATCCCCGGCGTAGTGCCCAATATCGACACCCTGGGCGTGCCGCCGGTGCTGAAGGAAGTGATCATGGAAAAGCGCGGCCTGATTTTGATGGTCGGCGCCACCGGCTCGGGCAAGTCGACCACGCTCGCGGCATTGCTCGATCTCAGGAACGCCACCAAGTCCGGCCATATACTGACGCTGGAAGATCCGGTGGAATTCGTTTTCACCAACAAGAAATGCATCGTCAACCAGCGCGAGGTCGGCACCGACACCCTGGATTTCCGGGTGGCGCTGAAAAACGCGCTGCGCCAGGCGCCGGACTGCATCCTCATCGGCGAGATCCGCGACAAGGACACCATGACGGCAGCGATCGCATACGCCCAGTCCGGCCATTTGTGCCTGGCGACGCTGCACGCCAACAACAGCTATCACGCGATGAACCGCATTATCAGCTTCTATCCGCTGGAAAATCGTCCTGCTTTGCTGCAGGACCTGGCGGCAACGCTCAGGGCGGTGATATCGCAGCGCCTGGTCAAGAGCATCAAGGGCGGCCGCTTGGCAGCCGTGGAAGTACTGCTCAATACGCGCTACACCGCCGAATTGATCGACAAGGGCGAAATCAGCGAAATCAAGGAAGCGATGGAGAAGAGCATGACACCGGGCTCGCAGACCTTCGAGCAAGCGCTGTTCAAGATGTACCAGGATGGCCTGGTCAGCAAGGAGGAAGCCTTGGCCAATGCCGATTCTGCCACCAACCTGATGTGGCTGATGAACCAGTCCGAGGGTGCGCCGCCGGTGGTAGGCGGCGCAACAGCGGGGGAAAAATCCCAACAGGCAGACCCCTTCGGGACCACCGGCAATTTCAGTGATTTCAAAGTTGTGATCGACGAGAAGACCTAGAGTCTGAGCCTTGCCGCCGATCAGGCTACCTGTTCGATCTTATTCGGAACACCATGAGTTCAGCCACATTGGAACTTGCGCGACAACTGCTGCGGCTGCGCTCGATCACGCCGGAAGACGCTGGCTGCCAGGAGCTGCTTGCGCGGCGGCTCGAGCCGCTGGGCTTCGCGCTGGAGAACGTGCGCTGCGGTGAAGTCAGTAATCTGTGGGCGCGCCGCGGCAGTGCCAAACCGGTGCTGTGTTTTGCCGGACATACCGACGTCGTACCGACCGGTCCGCTGGACCAATGGCTCTCCGATCCTTTCTCGCCCAGCGTACGCGAAGGCAAGCTCTACGGCCGCGGCGCCGCGGATATGAAGTCCTCTATCGCCGCTTTCGTCTGCGCCGTCGAGGAATTCGTCGCGGCGCACCCGCAGCACCAGGGTTCGATCGCGCTGCTGCTCACCTCGGACGAAGAAGGCGCGGCCGTGGACGGGACCGTCCGGGTAGTGGAGAGGCTCAAGGCACGCGGCGAAG
>DATKUQ010000513.1:0-4878 GCA_035530495.1 Burkholderiales bacterium | reverse complement strand
CGGAACTCAAGAACATGTCCGAACTCGCCGGCGCGGTCACGATTGCCGCGCAGGGCGCGGACGCGAACAAGCTCGCGGCGCTGCCGGCCGCCGGACGCGTACAAGCTCTGGATGGCGGCAGCCTGCGCATCTATCCCAAGGAAAAAGCGGAATCGGTCGCGCTGGTGCGCTCCATCATGGAATTGGTGCGGCAGGAAGGCTGGAACATCGAGACCTTGCGCACCGAGGAAGGTCATCTAGACGAGGTGTTCCGCCGCATCACTCTGCCCGACACCGCAAGCGCGGTGGCTGCCGCGCGCGACACGCAAACGTCGGCATAGGTATTGAGCCGCGAAACCGCGTGTTCGCGGGCGCGGTATTTCACGGCGTCGCGCGCGACACAGTGAGCGCCGGCGGCACAGCGAACGCCGCATTGCGCCGGATCGCGCAAAGAAGATTTTTTGCAACGAAGTCTAGGGTCTACAGCCATGAACAGCAGCATTGCCAACATTCGCACCATCGTCAAACGCGAACTCGGAAGTTACTTCGCCTCGCCGGTGGCCTATGTCTTTCTGGTCATCTTCCTGCTGCTGACCGGATTCTTCACCTTCAGCGTCGGTAATTTTTTTGCGCGCGGTGAAGCGTCGCTGACCGCGTTCTTCGCCTGGCACCCTTGGCTCTATCTGGTGCTGGTGCCTGCGATCGGCATGCGCGTTTGGTCGGAAGAGCGCCGCTCGGGCACCATGGAACTGCTGCTCACCTTGCCGGTAAACCAGTGGGAGGCCATTCTCGCCAAATTTCTCGCTTCCTGGATTTTTCTCGCGCTGGCGCTCGCGCTGACCTTCCCCGTCGTCATCACGGTGAACGTGCTCGGCAACCCGGACAACGGCCAGATTCTCGCGGGCTACGTCGGCAGCCTGTTCCTCGCGGGCGCCTATCTCGCGATCACTTGCATGACCTCGGCGATAACGCGAAACCAGGTCATCGCCTTCATTCTTTCGGTGGTGCTGTGCCTGTTCCTGACCCTTGCCGGTTTCAATCCGGTCATAGACATGCTCACGCGCTGGGCGAGTCCGACGCTGGTCGACGCGGTGGCCGCGTTTTCGGTGGTGACCCACTTCAGCAACTTCGAGAAGGGCGTGATCGATCTGCGTGATGTCCTCTATTTCGTTTCCGTGCTCGGATTCGCGCTGTTCGCCACCTCGGTAATCCTCCGCAATCACCGCGCCGGGTAAGACAGATGAAAAAATACGAAACCTACCTCTATTCGGCCGCCGGCCTGGCGGCGCTGTTCTTCCTGCTGGTGGCCGTGAACTATCTCGCTTCGCCGCTGACGCTGCGTGCCGACCTGACACAGGGCCACATCTACACGCTGTCGCCCGCGACCAGGGCCATTCTGAAGAAGCTCGATGCACCCGTAACGCTGCGCCTATACGTATCGACGGGCGAGGATGCGGTGCCGCTGCCGCTGCGCGGCTTTGCGCAGCGCGTCCAGGATATGGTGCACGAGTTCCAATCGGCCGCGGGCGGCAAGCTCATCGTCGAGAAATTCGATCCGAAACCGGATTCCGACGAGGAAGACGCGGCGCAGCTCGACGGCATCGAACCGCAGACCCTGAGCTCGGGCGGACAGTTCTACCTCGGCCTGACCGTGTCCCGGCTCGACCGCAAGCAGACCATCGCCGCGCTTTCGCCGCAACGCGAGCAATTGCTCGAATACGATTTGATACGAGCGATAATCAGCGTCGCCAATCCGCACAAGCCGACGATCGGCGTCATGAGCGCACTGCCGGTTCTCGGTGGAACGATGAATTACATGACGCGTCAGCCGAACGAGCCCTGGGCGCTGGCGAGCGAGCTCGAAGGCGATTACAAAGTCGAACCGGTGAGCATGAGCGCCAAGTCGATCGGCAAGAACATCAAGGTACTGCTGCTGATCCATCCACGCGACATCTCGCAGCAGACCGAGTACGCGATCGACCAGTTCGTGCTGCGCGGCGGCAAGCTGATCGCCTTTGTCGACCCGTACATGTTCTTCGACCGCCGGCCCAACCCGATGATGCCGCAACTGCCGGGAGAACCCAGCAGCTCCAGCCTGCCGGCGCTGTTCAAGGCCTGGGGCGTAAAAATGTACCCGGGCAAAGTGGTCGCGGACCTGGACTACGCCTCGGGCACGGGCCAGCACTACACGCCCGCGGTGCTGACACTGAACAAATCCGCGTTCGACAAGAACGACATCGCGACCAACCAGATCCACACCCTGCTCTACGCTTTCGGCGGCGCGTTCGACATCAGCAAACTCGCACCCGGCCTCAAGGCCACGGTGCTGGCCAGGAGTTCGCCCAATTCGATGCTGGTCGACGCGAGCGCCGCATCGCTGTCCGGTAACGCGGCCACCAGGGACTTTAAGCCGGCGGGCAAGAGCATGCCGCTGGCCTTACGCATTTCCGGCAAGTTCAAGACGGCGTTTCCCGCGGGCCCGCCGGCCGCCCCCGGAGCGGCCGCCGACAAGAGCACGAAGCCGGGCGACAACACGCCGCAATTGAAACAGTCCGCCGGCGACAATTCGGTGGTGCTGGTAGGCGACGCCGACATGCTCGCCGACGGCGCGGCCGTCGATGTGGAGAATATCTTCGGCCGCAGGGTGGTGGTGCCATCCAACGGCAACCTGGCATTCGTGCAGGGCCTGGTGGACCAGCTCTCCTCCGCCTACGATTTGACCAGCCTGCGCAGCCGCGCTTCGAGCTTCCGACCGCTCATCGTAGTGCGCCAAATGGAAGCAGAGGCGCAGAAGCGGTACTTGGGTCAGATCAAGGCGCTGGAGGACGAATTGCAGCAGACCAACCAGAAGCTGCGCCTGCTGCGCAGTCCGTCCACCGGCGCGAAATCCGCGCAAATTCTATCGCCCGCGCAGCAGACCGAACTCGATCACTTCCGCAAACGCGTGCTGAAAACGCGCCACCAACTCAAAGAGGTGCGCAAGACCCTGCGTCAGCACGTGGAGGCCCTGCAGTTCTGGACCAAGGTGGTGAACATCGCCGCCATGCCGCTGCTGGTGACCCTGTTCGGACTCGCATTCGCAGGACTGCGGCGGCGCCGCGCGCGCATCGCCAAAACAGGGGGCGCAATATGAACAAACGCTACGCAGGCATCCTTGTTTTGCTCGCCCTTATCGTCGGCGCCGCGGCGCTGTTCACGCGCCAGCGCGAGGAATCCGCACAGCCGGCGCTCGCCGCGCAACTCGGCCAGCCGCTGCTCAAGAAGCTCGAAGCGAGCAAAGTGGCGAGCATCGTGATCCGCGAACCGAAAGCGACGCTCACCCTGACGAAAAAGGACCAGCGCTGGACCGTGGCCGAGAAGAATGGATTCCCTGCGGACTTGAACAAAGTCAGGGACCTGGTGGTGAAGGCTCTCGAGCTCGAAGTGGGCCAGGTCGAACCGATCGGCGCCAAGGACCGCGCGCGCTTCGATCTGCTCGATCCCGCCAAAGCCGCGCCGGATTCGGCAGGATTGGCGACGGCGCTGACGTTCAAAGCGGCTGACGGCCACACGCTTGCCGAGTTGCTGATCGGCAAGAAGTACTACAAGAGCACGCCGACCGGCAGTTCCGCGAATACGCCGGCCGACGGACGCTACGTGATGTTGCCGGGCAATACGAAGCAGGTGTTCGTGGTGTCCGATCCGCTGCAGCTGGTGAGCGCCTTGAGCGCAGATTGGGTCTCCAAAGCAGGCTTTGCCGTGCATCGCCTCAAAACGCTCTCGGTGAAACTTGCCGACGGCGGCGGCTACGACATCGAGCGCAGCGCCGACGGTGCAGCCTGGAAGCTTGCGCACGGCGCGCGCGGCGCACGGCTGGATGCGTCCAAGGCCAACGCGGCCGCCTACGACATCGCCAACGTCGCGATCGACGATGTCGCAACGGGCGGCAACGCGCAAGCCTACGGGTTCGATCACCCGATAGTGGTCACTGCGACGACCTTCGACGGACTGACCTACATCCTGCGCATCGGCCGCGTCGCGATCGACCGCTATCCGCTGCGCGTGGAAATCGAAGGCACGCCCAAGCGGGAGTTCGAGCAACGCAAGGGCGAAAAGCCCGAAGCGAAGGCGGCGCGCGAGAAAGCCTTCGCCTTGGAAATGAGCCGTCTCAATGAGCGCGTGGCGCGCGAGAAGGATCTAAAGAACTATGTGCTCCTCGTCGCCAAGAGCACATTCGCCGAGTTGCTCAAGAAAAAGAGCGAGTTGCTCGAGCAAAAGGCCAAGAAGAAAACCTGAGGAAGCTGCGCTCGCGAGGCCGTCGCGGAAATACCGAGGCGGCCTCTGACCTTGCTCTCATCGACCATTGCGGAACGGCGCTGCGCTGACCGCCTGCGCCGCAAGCGCCCGCATCGGCGCCTGTCTGTGACCGCGACGGATCAGGCCGGCCTGGCCTGGGCCGCCCTGGTCCGGTCGAGCATGGTCATGTCCGAAGTGATCAGCGTCGCCATGTCGCCCAGGTTGCCGGGAACGATTAGGGTATTGTTGGTCTTGGCCAGATTGGCGAAGGCGTTGATGTACTCCTCCGCCACCTTGAGGTTGGCCGCCTGTTGGCCGCCTTCTTTGCCGAGCGATTCGGCTACCGCGGTGACGCCTGCGGCAGTGGCCTCGGCGATCAGCCGGATCGAGGTGGCGTCGCCCTGCGCCTTGTTGATCACCGCCGCCTTTGCGCCCTCGGACTTGAGGATGGCGGCCTGCTTCTCGCCCTCGGCGATGTTGATTTCCTGCTGCTTCTGGCCTTCGGACTTGGCGATCAGCGCGCGCTTCTCGCGCTCGGCCGTGATCTGCGCCTGCATCGCGCGCAGGATGGTCTCGGGCGGGGTGATGTTCTTGATTTCGTAGCGCAGCACCTTCACCCCCCAG
>DATKUQ010000512.1:0-3084 GCA_035530495.1 Burkholderiales bacterium | reverse complement strand
CGAACCGGCGGCGATCGCCAAAGGCGGGACGCAGTCCATTACCGACGCGCTGGTGAAGGCGGGCAAAAAACTTGGCGTCCAGCATTTTACCGGCCACGAGGTGGACGAGATCATCGTTGAGAACGGCAGTGCGACTGGTGTAAAACTCGCGCGCGGTGGTGCCTTTAAGGCGCCGCTGGTGATCTCCGACCTCGGTGTGCCGCAGACTTTCTTGCGCCTTCTGCGTAGTCAAGTGTTCGACGACAGGCTGTTGCACCGGGTCAAGAACATTCATTACGACCGCGGCCAGATCTTCTGGGGCAATGTGGCGATGCACGAATTGCCCAAGTACACCGCCGACCACATCAATCCAGGCGTCGGTTCGCAACCGCGGCTGTATACCGGCGCCAAGGATCCAGAATATATGGCCAGTCGCTATCAGCACGACATTTTCCTGCTGGGCTTCCCGCAGCAACCCTACATCCTTACCGCGCCCGACAGCATCTGGGACAGGACCCGCGCGCCGGAGGGCAAGCACACGATCCTGATTGAGGACTTCACCGCGCCGGCGCGATTGTTTTCAGCGCGCGATTGGGGGCGCATCAAGGAGGAATTCACCGATCGTGCACTCGAGGAATGGTGCAAGTACGCGCCAAACATGACCAAGGACAACATTATTGGCGCGCGCATCTACGGCCCTTACGACGTGCAGGCCGGCAAGCCCGATATGATCGAAGGCGGTTGGACGGAAGGATCGATGTTCGCGTCGCAGCTCGGCCGCTACCGGCCAACCCCGGAACTGTCGGGATACCGCACGCCGATCAAGAATCTCTACATGTGCTCGTCCAACCTGCATTCGGCCGGCGGCATCGGCCGCGGATCAAGCTACATCGCCTACAAGATCATCGCCCAGGATCGCTCATTACTGCGCATCTGGGAACAATCCGGGCGCGAATTTTAACAAGAGGAGAGCGGAATGCGCGTCGTCGTCTGCCTCAAGCAGGTAATCGATCCACTGACTCCGGCGTCTACCTTGGCGCTCGATCAGACTGAAAAGAAGATCCGCGTCGGCATAGCCGCACCGCCGGTGATCAATGGGTTTGATGAACAAGGGCTCGAGGCGGCGCTGCGCTTGCGCGAGGCGATCAAGGATATAGAGATCGTCTGCCTGGCCGCTGGCGAGCGTTTTAACAACGACGTGATGAAGCGCTCGCTGGCAGTGGGCGCCGATCAGTTGATCCTGGTGCAGGATCCCTCACTCGATACCTGGGATCCTTATCCGATTGCCTCAGCTCTAGCCGCCACCATCCGCCACATAGGCGGCGCTGACCTCATTCTGTGTGGACGTCAGGGTTCTGACTGGGACAACGCGCTGACGCCTTACATTCTGGCTGATTTGCTGGAGATGCCGCTACTGACACTCGCCAAGCGCGTCAACATCACGGATGGACAACGGGTCGAGATCGAACGGGTCCTCGCCGACGGCTCGATGATGATGAATGCGGCGCTGCCGGCGCTGGTGACGGTGACGAGCGAACTGGGCGTGTTACGCATGCCGAGCGTCTCCGCCCGTCTGACGGCGGCGCGCAAGAAGCCGCGCCAGATCGCTCTGGCCGAACTCAGCGTCGTCGCTGCAACGGCGCATGCGCCCGAGGTAGTCGATCTGGCGATTCCCGTCACCGGGCGAAGCTGCACCTTCATTGAGGCCGCGGATGGGCCGGGCGCAGGCTCGCGCTTGGCTGAAATACTGTTGCAGTCCGGGGCGATACGCCTCGGCGGGGAGTGCTGACCATGACGGGCATTCTGATAGTTGCCGAAGTTGACGCAGGCGAATTGCGGCCGGAGTTCTGGGAACTGGTGACAGTGGCCAAATCCTTATCCGCGACCGTTCCTGGAGGAATGAGCATCGCCGTCATCGGCGCGAACGTGGATGCAGCAGCACGCCAGGCAGCAGGAATCGGCGCCGCCGCGCTGCACGTGATCGACGATGATCGTTTGGCCAATCCGTGGCCTGAGGCGCATGCCACTGCCTTGATTCGGTTGTGCGGCGAACTCACTCCAAAGATGGTGATCGCGCCGCGCACGATACTGGGTGCCGAGATGGCGGCTCGCCTGGCGGTTCGTTGCCGCTGGCAGTTGGTGCAGGATGTGACGCAGATCGAGGCGACAGCGGACGGCGGTTTGAAAGGCTTGCGCTCCGTTTCCGGCGGCGCCGTCGCCGCGACAGTGCGCGCTGGGCCTGGACCATGGGTTGTCGTACCGCGTCCGCGCGCCTTCGCGCCGGCCGAAATCGGCATGACCGCCGACAGCATCGCACCTGTACGACACGCCTTTGAGCCGCCGCCGCTGGCGACGGCATGCGAAGCGCCTAAGCGCGTTGCGATCGAAGGCATAAGCGTCGATCGTGCGAAGACCGTCATCGCCGGCGGTGGCGGCCTCGGCGGCCCCGGGCCTTTTGCTTTGCTGCGCGAGATTGCCGATCTCGTGGGAGGGGCAGTCGGCGCGTCGCGCGTTGCGGTCGATTCCGGCTGGGTGCAACCGGCCATGCAGGTCGGTCTGACCGGCAAGACCATCGCACCCGATCTGTATATCGCCGTCGGTATTTCCGGCGCGATCCAGCATTTGGTCGGTTGCTCGTCCTCGCAGGTGATCGTGGCTGTCAATAGCGATGCCTCCGCGCCGATCTTCGGGGTCGCCAATTACGGCGTTGTCGGCGACTGGAAGGAAGTCATGCCGGCATTCCGCGACGCGCTAGCCGGAGGCACTGCATGACCTCTGTGCGCGTTCGCTGAAATGTCGATCGAACTCGCCCTGCGGCTCGCCGTTGTTCTTGTGGCGCTCGTTTGGGCGGGTTTCCGCTTCGAACGTCTCGCGCGCCCGCTGCTGACCGCGCCAGCCGAGCCGCGTCTGTGGCCGTTCGCCCCGCGCGCATGGGGACTGGTGGTCAACGTGCTCGGCCACGCGCGGCTGCTGCGAAAGCCTTATGCCGGGCTCTTGCACATGATGATGTTCTTTGGTTTTCTGTTTCTGCTAACAGCTGTACTGCAGATATTTGGCCAAGGCATCTCTTCTCTGTTCGCGCTTAACGAAATTGGCGGCGAGACA
>DATKUQ010000511.1:0-5085 GCA_035530495.1 Burkholderiales bacterium | reverse complement strand
CGCCCAGGCAGAGTGCGGTGCCGGATCGAGCCGGACAAGCTCGACGACGTGGTCGACGACATGGCCCGCTACGTGCTTGGCATCGACGACGATTTCGACAAGATCCTAAACCGGCGCTGAACGCGGAAGCATGCCAGCCGGCTGCCACGATTACCGGATCGGGGGAGCCGCGCGCGGAGCGGCAGGCGGGGCATCAGTCCAGCGATTTGCGGAAGCGCATGACCGCGACGGCGAGCAGTCCGAACCCCAGCGCGCCCAAAGCGGCCATTTGCGGCCACAGGATGTCCACGCCCACACCCTTGAGATAGGTGCCGCGGATAATCACCAGGTAATAGCGCAGCGGATCGACGTAGGTAAGCCACTGCAGCAGCTGAGGCATGCTTGCAATCGGGAAGCTGAAGCCGGAGAGGATGAACATCGGGTTGAGCACGAAGAAATTCGATGCAAAGGCCTGCTGCTGCGTGGTGCACAGGGTCGAGATCAGCAGGCCGATGGCGAGCGTGCTGATCAGGAACAGGCAGGTTCCGAGCAGCAGCACCAGCAGGTCGCCCTTGAACGGGATATCGAACCAGAACGTGCCGACCGCCGCCGAGACCAGGACCACGAGCAGCCCGATCAGGAAAAACGGCAGCGTCTTGCCGATGATGAATTCGAACGGCCGGATCGGCGTCACCAGAATCTGCTCGAGCGTGCCGACCTCGCGCTCGCGCACGATGGCGAAGGCGGTGAGGTTGACGATGGTAATCAGGGTTACCGAGCCGATCACCCCCGGCACGAAGAACCAGCGGCTGTTCAGATTCGGGTTGTACCAATAACGCTCGGTCATCTTGACCTGAACCAGGGGAGGGCCCAGCGCGCGTCCGGTGCGCTGCGCCAGGTCCAAGGCATAACTCTGGCCGAACGGGCCGGCAATCTCGCCTACGTAGCCGAGCGCGATCAGCGCGGTGTTCGAATTGGTGCCGTCCAACAGGATCTGCACCGGCGAAGTCTGCCCCTTGCGCAGCAGCTCGGCAAAGCCGGGCGGCACCACGATGCCCACCTGCGCGTCGCTGCGCTCGACGGCGTCCTGTACGTCGGCACGAGTCTTGGCGACGGTCGTCACCTTGAAGCGGCTGCTGTTCACGAATGCAGCGATCAGGGAGCGACTCTCCTGCGTATGGTCCTGATCCAGCACCGCGGTGGACACGTTGAACACCTCGAACGTCGCCGCGTATCCGAACAGCAACATCTGGATGATCGGCGGCACCAGCAGGCGATAGCGCGCGTTGCGGTCGCGCTTGAGTTCGAGAAACTCCTTCACCAGCAGTTCGACAATGCGTCGCAGCATCGCTTCGTCAATCCAGCGTCTTGCGGAAGGAACGGGCGGCGAGCACCACCAGGACCGCGGCGTAGAGCGCGAGGCAAAGTATGGGCACTGCCAGCTGGATCGCGCCGTCGCCCTTCAGGAAAACGGACTTGAGGATGGTCACGTAATAGCGCCCGCTGACCAGGTAGGTGACGGCCTGCACCAGGCCAGGCATCTGGTCGATCGGGAACGCAAAGCCCGAAAGCAGGACCGTGGGCAGCATGGTCAACAGCAGCGCGATCTGGCTCGCACCGACCTGGCTGCGAATCGTCACCGACACGTAGTAGCCGATGCACAGCACCACCACCAGGAACAGGCTGGTGGTGAAAAACAGCGTCGCCAGCGTGCCGCGAAACGGCACGTCGAACCAGAACACCGCCAGCGCCAGGCAGATGGCCGCGTCGACCATGCCGATGAGGAAATACGGCAGCAGCTTGCCTAGCATGAGTTCCAGCGGCTTGACCGGCGTGGACACGAGCTGTTCCATGGTGCCGCGCTCCCACTCGCGCGCGATGGTGAGCGAGGTCAGCTGCGCGCCGACGATCGCCATGACCAGGGCGACGATGCCCGGAATGATGTAATTGCGGCTTTCCAGATCCTCGTTGAACCATACGCGCGCCTGCACGTCCACCGGCGTCAGCGTCTGCACCGTGCCGCCGCGGCGCTGTATGGTCTTCAGCTGTACGCTGGCGGAGAAATCGGCAATCACCGCGCGCGCATAGTTCGCGGCAATGTTCGCGGTGTTCGAGTCGGTTCCGTCGACCAGCGCCTGCACCGTGCCGGTGCCGGCGTCGTTCAGGCTCTGCGAGAAGCCGGCGGGGATGACGATCGCGAGCGTGCAGTTGGCGGCGTCGAGGTCGTGCGTGACTTCGGCGTAGCTTTGGTCGACCTTGCTCACGGCGAAGTAGCGCGACGAGGCAAACTGCTTCAGCAATCCCTGCGACTGCTGGCTGTTTTCCCGGTCGTAGGTGCACAGCGGAATATGCTTGATGTCCAGGTTGATGCCGTAGCCGAGCATGAACATCTGCATCAGCGGGATCAGCAGCGCGATCATCAGGCTGCGCGGGTCGCGCACGATCTGCAGGCTTTCCTTGACCGCGATCGCCTTGACCCGGCGCAGTTTCACGCCGCATCTCCGCGTGCCTGCGCCGCCGCGCCGACCAGGTGCACGAACGTGTCCTCCATCGTCGGTTCGATGCGCCGCGCGCTCGCGCCGGCAATGCCGTGCGCGGCGAGGTAGGCGACGAGCGCGGGAGCGCGGCTTGCCGCATCGTCCACCAGGGCGTGCAGCGCGCTGCCGAACACCGCGACGTCGTGCACGCCGGGCGCCTTCTCCACCAGTTCGATCGCGTTGACGATGCCTGCGCGCTCTATGGTCAGCAGCTCCGCGCCGAGCGAGCGCCGTCTGAGTTCATGCGGTGTGCCCAGCGCGATCAGGCGGCCGCGCGTGATGAGCGCGACCCGGTTGCAGTACTCGGCCTCGTCCATGTAGTGCGTGGACACCAGCACGCTGACACCTTCCGCTCCGAGCGTGTGGATCAGGTCCCAGAAGCGGCGCCGCGATTCCGGATCGACGCCGGAGGTCGGCTCGTCGAGAAACAGGATCGCCGGGCGATGCAGGATCGCGGCGCCGAGCGCGAGCCGCTGCTTCCAGCCGCCGGCCAGAGTGGCCACCAGCGAGGTTTCGCGCCCGGCCAGCCCGGCCATGTCGATGGCAAAGCGTATGCGCTGCTCGAGCTGGTCGCGCGGCACGCCGTAGACGCCGCCGAAGAAGCGCAGGTTTTCGACCACGCTCAGCGTGTTGTACAGCGAGAATTTCTGCGACATGTAGCCGATGCGCCGGCGCACGGCGTCCGGGTCCCGCATCACGTCGATCCCGGCGACCAGCGCCCGGCCGGCGCTCGGGCGCAGCAGTCCGCACAGGATGCGGATCAGGGTCGACTTGCCCGCGCCGTTGGGGCCGAGGAAACCCATGATTTCACCGCGCGCAACGCCGAAACTCACGCCGTCGACGGCGACGAAGTCGCCGAAGCGCTTGACCAGCCCGTCGACGATGATCTGGTCAGCTGCGTCGGCGGGCATCATGCCTGCGCTTGCCGGTCCAGCAGCGCGACGAACAGGTCCTCGATCGTGGGCGCCACTTCTCCAATGTGTGTCGTTTGGACGCCGGCGGCGGACAAGGCCTGGGCGAGCTGCGGACTGCGGCGCCCGGCATCGTCCACATGAATGTGCACACCGCTGCCGACCAGCAAAACGCCCTTGATCCCCGCCAAGTGCAGCGCGACCTCGCGGACTTTTCTCGGCTCCGGCGAGGCGACCTCCAGCATCGCGCCCGGCATGCGCGACTTCAGCGCGGCCGGGGTATCGCAGTACATCATCGTTCCGCGGTTCAGCAGGGCGAGGCGGTCACAGCGCTCGGCCTCGTCGAGGTACGCGGTCGAAATCAGCATCGCCACGCCTTCGGCGCGCAGCGAGTAGAGTATCTGCCAGAACTCGCGCCGCGACAGCGGGTCCACGCCCGTGGTCGGCTCGTCGAGCAGCAGTACGCGCGGGGTGTGCACCAGCGAGCAGGTCAGGCCGAGCTTCTGTTTCATGCCGCCGGAGAGCTGGCCGGCAAGCCGCTTGCGGAACTGCGTCATGTCCGAGGCGACCAGCATGGCTTGCGCGCGCTCCTGCCACAGCTTGCGCGGCACCTCGAACAGGTCGGCGTAGAAGCGGATGTTTTCCTCCACCGTCAGATCGTCGTACAGGCCGAAGCGCTGCGGCATGTAGCTCACGTGGCGCTTGGTCTTTTCCGGATGGGCGAGCACGTCGATGCCGTCGATGACGATGCTGCCCGCGTCGGGCCGCATCACGCTGGCGAACATGCGCATGGCGGTGGTCTTGCCGGCGCCGTCCGGCCCGACCAGGCCGAAGATCTCCCCCGGTTGCACCGAGAAGCTTAAGTTGTCGACCGCCGTGATCGCGCCGAAGCGCTTGCTCAGCCCGCTCGCCTCGACTGCCGCAGCCGCGGAGCCGTTCATCGCGATTCCGGCTCGCCCAGCTTGATCCTTGCATCCGCCGGCATGCCGATGACGAGCTCGTGCGCCGGATTGGCGATATCGATCTTGACGCGGTAGACCAGGGTTACCCGCTCGGCGTGGGTTTCGACGCTCTTGGGTGTGAATTCCGCCTTCGACGCGATGAACGAAATTCGCCCCTGGAATTGCTGGTGCGGCAAGCTGTCGGTGGTGACGACGGCCTCCTCGCCCAGGCGCACCTTGCCGACGTCGGTTTCGTTCAAATAGGCACGTAGCCAGACATGGTCGAGGTCGGCGATGCTCACCACCGGCGTGCCCGGTACGACGACTTCGCCGAGCTCGGCCTGGCGCACGGTGATCACGCCGTCGAACGGCGCCGACAGCGTGGTGTAGCCGAGCACGATGCGCGCCAGTTTGACCGCCTGCTCGCTGTCTTTCACGCCCGCCTGGGCCACCTTGACGTTGCGCTCCGCGACCGACTCGAGGGCGTGATCGCGCTCGAGCACCGCCGCCGCCTGCCTGAGCGCAGTATGCGTCTGGTCCAGTGCCGCCTCCGAGACGAAACCCTTCTTGCGCAGTTCGAGGTTGCGGCCGTAATCCAGCTTGCGCTGTGCCAGCCCGGCTTCATCGACGGCGATCGTCCTGCCTGCCGCTTCGAGGTTCTTGCGTGCGCTGTCCAATTGTCGCTGCTGGACGGCGCGGGCGGCCTCGGCGATGGAA
>DATKUQ010000510.1:0-9823 GCA_035530495.1 Burkholderiales bacterium | reverse complement strand
GAATCGGGCAGCGCATCGAGCACCGCGTCCGGGTCGGAAGAGCGGCTGAGGATTTCCAGCAGCCGCGCACCCACGTACTGCGCGTCGTCGAAACCGTACCAGCGTTCGCCGAAGAAAATGTGCCCGCTCATCTCCCCCGCCAGCGGCGAATGGCGCTCCTTCATCTTCGCCTTGACCAGCGAGTGCCCGGTCTTCCACATCAGCGGCTTGCCGCCGCGCTCGCTGATCCAGGAGGCGAGCCGGCGCGTGCATTTGACGTCGTAGATGATCTCGGCGCCCGGGTTGCGCGGGAGCACGTCGTCGGCGAACAGCATCAACTGCCGGTCGGGATAGATGATGTGCCCGCGTTTGGTCACCACACCGAGCCGGTCGCCGTCGCCGTCGAACGCAAGTCCGAGTTCCGCGCCGGAATTTTGCACTGCCGCGATGAGGTCCCGCAGGTTCTCCGGCTTGGACGGATCGGGATGATGGTTGGGGAAGCTGCCGTCCACATCGCAGTAGAGCGGCGTCACGGTGCAGCCGAGGCGGCGGAACAGCTCGGGCGCGCTCGCGCCGGCCACGCCGTTGCCGCAGTCGATGACGATGTTCATTGGCCGCGCGAGTTTGGCGTCGCCGGCAATGCGCGCGAGATAGGCTTCGCGCACATCAGCCGTCGAAGTCTTGCCGGCACCCGCGCTCAGGTCGTCGCCCTCGATGCGGGCGCGCAGGCGCTGGATGTCATCCCCCGCAAGCGTCACCCCGCCGAGCACCATTTTGAGTCCGTTGTAGTCGGGCGGATTGTGGCTGCCCGTGACCATGACCACGCTGCCGCAGCCGAGGTGATGCGCGGCGAAATAGCCCATCGGCGTCGCCGCCATGCCGATGTCGATGACGTCGACGCCCGCGGCGGCGAGCCCCTCGGCGAGCGCCGCCGAAAGCGCGGGGCCGGACAGCCTGCCGTCGCGGCCGATCGCGACCGCGTGCTGGCCGCGCGCGCGCGCTTCGGACCCTAGCGCCCTGCCGATGGCGGTGACGATTTCGGGCGTGAGCGTGCGTCCGACGATGCCGCGGATGTCGTAGGCCTTGAAGATCTCTGCGGGAACGGTATTCACGCTGGCTGCAGCCTCAATGGGTGGAGGAGCCGCATTTTAGCGCAGAGCACGCGCATGCTCTGCGAAGAACGCGAGCAGGCGCTGCGGCAGCCAGTGGAGATTCCCCGGAAACGTCCCACTGGGAAAACCGACGTGGCCGCCTTCCTCCGGCTGCTCGAGCAGCACCGCGGACGATGCCTCCGACTGCCGCGGTAGATAGCAAGCCGGCAGGAAGGGATCGTTTTTCGCGTTCAGCACCAGCGTCGGCACGCGCACGCCGGGGAGCAGCGGTTTGCTGCTCGAGCGCGTCCAGTAGTCGTCGGTATCGCGAAAGCCGTGCAGCGGCGCGGTGACAGCGTCGTCGAACTGGCGCAGGTTGCGCGCACGCACAACGCGTTCTCGGTCGAACAATCCGGGAAAGCGTTCGAGCTTTTCCAGGCTTTTCCTGCGCAGCGTCGCGAGGAACATGCGCGTGTACGCGAGGTTCAGTCCCCGGCCCAGCGCCTCGCCGGCCGCCATCAAGTCGAGCGGCGCCGACACTGCCGCCGCAGCCAGCAGGTAAGCGCGCGCCGCGGCCCCGCTCTCGCCCAGCCATTTGAGCAGCGCGTTGCCGCCCAGGGACACGCCGGCTGCGTACAGCGGCTCTCCGCTTTGCGCCAGGCGCGCAAGGATCCAGCCGACCTCGGCCGCGTCGCCGGAATGGTAGGCGCGCGGCAGGCGGTTGATTTCGCCGCTGCAGCCGCGAAAATGCACCACCACGCCGCTCCAGCGCGCGCGCTCGAGGGCGCGCATCAGCGCCACCGCATAGTGGCTGGACGAGTCGCCTTCGAGCCCGTGGAACAGGGCCACGCGCGGCGCGCCGGCGGGACCGCTGTCGAGAAAATCCAGGTCGAGGAAATCGCCGTCCGGCGTGTCCCAGCGCTCGCGCCGATAGCGCGGCAGGCGGCCGCGCAGGAACAGGGCCGGATAGATGGTCTGCGCGTGGCCGCCGCGCAGCCAGCGCGGCGGCCGGTAAGGCTCGCGCGCGAGACTCAATGCAGTACTTTGGGCGCTTCCACCGGAATTTCGCGGCGGACCACGGGTGCCGGCGCGTGCGAAGCGTGGTGCAGCACCATGCGCCAACCGTTGGCCGAGCGCAGATAGACGTTGGTCGTGACCACCATGCTGCGCGCGCCCGAGCCTTGTCCGCCCAGCACCAATATGTTTTCGTGCAGACTGTGCAGCGACAGCATCATGCCGGAGACGATGACTTGATCGGATAGGTGCACCTGCAGACGCTGGCCGGACTTGAAAATCTGCGCCCAGTTTTCGCGCACCAGCTCATAGCCGGCAACGCGTGCACGGCCCGGATGGATGCAGCTCACCTCTTCGTCATCCGACCAGACCGCCATCATGGCATCCAGATCGGCGCGCTGCAGCGCGTCATAGAACGCGGCTTCAGCGTCCTGCGGCGAGGAAAAAATGGTCTTCTTCAACTGAGGACTCCCGGACGCAGCAGATACTAGCTGAAATGCCATGCCCCTGCCAGCGACGCGCAACCGCAAGCACCGTCCGAGCACGCTGATGGTGCCGCCGCCTTCCTTCTGCGCATAATTCGGCTATGTGGGCATAGGAACACTGCCAGCACGGCTGCTCCGGATAATGGTTATGATGGCAGCCCGCAAGTTCCCGCGAGTTTGCGATTAAAACAGAACTAGGCCGCAGCGCCGCGCAAAATCCAATCGGTAATCGCCTGCAGCATCTCCGGCGCATCGCCGATCGCGGACATGACCTGGAACTCCAGCTGCGGATGCCGATCGCTGATCTCTCGCACCAAGCGCGGCAAATCCTGTTTCATGTGGCCCCCCTGCGCCAGGAACAGCGGCACCAGAACGATGCGCTTCGCGCCCTGCGCTGCCGACTGCGCCACTGCCGCCTCGAGCGATGGCGTCATCAACTCCAGGAAGGCGAGCCCGACCTGCGCATCCGGCCGCGCCGCCTGCAGCTGCCGTTTGATGGCCTGGAACGGCAGGGCCCATTCCGGGTCGCGCGCACCGTGTGCGAACAAGATGATGGCCTGGCTGCTCGTTGTCATTCGTTCCCCTATGCGATCAAATTGCCTGCTGTTCGATCCCTGTCCCACCCGCGCAAAGGCGAAGAGTACCGCAATGCCCGCGCTGGGGTCATGCGCCGCGTGCGCGTGCGCCCGGCCGGCGCGCCAACGCGGGAGCGGGGACACTGCAAGAGCGGCCAGGAAAATTGCGGTCAAACGCCCAGTGTAGTTTGAGGGGGAGACGCCCCCGCGCGTCGAAATAAGCACTAAGATTGAGTCTGACGAGCCAATTCATCAATGGACAGGCCATGAACAACATCGGGCATCTGCGCCGCTTCATCCAGGATATGACGCACGCAGTCGGGGAATACGGCGAGGACGAGGCCGCCATGCTGCGCGAGGGAACAAAGCTGCTCGGCAAGCTGATCGCGCGTGACGACTGGCTGCCGCCGGAATTCGCGCAGGCGCACGCCGACACCTATCGCCAATACCTGCTCCACTGCGACCCCCTGGAGCGCTTTTCCGTCCTGAGTTTCGTCTGGGGGCCCGGGCATACGACCCCGGTACACGACCATACGGTCTGGGGTCTGGTCGGGGTGCTGCGCGGCGCCGAAAAATGCGAGGAATTCGAGCGCCCCGGCGACGGGCAGCCGATGCGCAAGACCGGCGAGCACATCGTCGAGCCCGGCGGAATCGATGCGGTGTCCCCGACCGTGGGCGACATCCACACGGTATCGAACGCGCTCGCCGACCGCCCTTCGATCAGTATCCATGTGTACGGCGCCAACATCGGCGCGGTGCAGCGCCACGTCTATGTGCGCGAGACCGGCGCGATCAAGCCTTTTGTTTCCGGCTATTCCAATACCCTGGTCCCCAATCTCTGGGCCGGGTCCGCCGATCCGCGATAGCGCGGCTTCAAGCTATCCGGGCGCCCCTCTGCTGTGATTTAATCGAATCCTGGCTGTTACGAACGTCAGACAATTGAAAGGAGACCTTATGGCGCACACCTACGAGGAATTGAAGCACAAGCCCCTGGCCGAACTGCGTGAGATTGCCGCCGGCATCACCCACGACGCGGTGCAGGGCTACACCCAGCTGAACAAGGACCACCTGCTCGTTGCTCTGTGCACGGCGCTCGGCGTCGACATGAAGGCCCACAAAGAAGTGAAGGGCATCGACAAGGCCGCGGTCAAGGCCAGGATCAAGGAATGGAAAACCAAGCGCGACGCCGCGCTTGCCGCGCACGACCGCAAGGCGCTGAAGCTGGCGCTGGACCAGATTCACCAGCTCAAGCGCGCCATGCGCAAGGCGATGGTCTAGGCGCGAACGCGGTGCCGCGCCTAGCGCTTCCGCAGCCACTGCCGGTGCGGCCAGCTTTGTTTCCTGGAGGCGCGCAAAACCCTTGAAGAACATCCGCCGCCTGCGCGAATTGGTTATCGGCATGACGGGCTTGGTGCAGCGCCACCGCCGCGACGAAATGCTGCTACTGCGCGACGGCGGCGAGCTGCTCGCCCAGCTGATCGCGCACGACGACTGGCTGCCGGACACCTTCGCCGCGCCGCATCGCGCGCATCACCAGGAATATCTGCTGCATTGCGACCCGCTGGGGCGCTTCTCGATACTGAGCCTCGTGCTCGCCCCGGGGCAGAAAACACCCGTGCACGACCACACCGTCTGGTGCCTGATCGGGATCCTGCGCGGCACCGAACGCATCGACGAATACCGCCACGAAGGCGAGGGAGCGCCGATGCAAAAAACCGGCGAACACCTGTGCCGCGCGGGTGACATCGACGTCGTCTCGCCCACGGTCGGCGACATCCATGTCATGGCAAACCCGCTGCGCGACCAGCCGGCGGTCAGCATCCACATCTTCGGCGCCGATATCGGCGGGCTCATGCGGCGCACGTTCTCGCTCGCGACCGGCGAGCCGCATGCGCTCGTTTCGGGCTACGCCAACAGCATGTTGCCCAATCTCTGGGACCGTTCGCTCGAAGCGCATGCCTGAGGCCGCACGCGCAGCATTGCCGCGTTAAAGCACTTTGCCCGGATTCATGATGCCCTGCGGATCCAGCGCCGCCTTGATTCTGCGCATCAACTCCATCTCCAGCGGCGACTTGTAGCGCAGGATCGCGTCGCGCTTATACTGGCCCAAACCGTGCTCCGCCGAGATCGAACCGGCAAAGCGCGCGGCGCTGTCGTGCACCACGCGGCTGACCTCGCCCGCGCGCGCCATGAACGCGTCCTCGTCGCCGCCAGCCGGGGGCGCAATGTTGTAATGCAGGTTGCCGTCGCCGAGGTGGCCGAAAGTCACCATGCGCACGCCGGCAAAGGCGCGCTGCAGTTCCGCGTCGGTGACGCTGATGAACTCGGCGATGCGCGAGATCGGCACCGAGACGTCGTGCTTGATCTGCTTGCCCTCGCGCACCTGCGCTTCGGGAATGTTCTCGCGCAGCGCCCACAGCGCTGCCGCCTGCGCCGCGCTCGCCGCCACCACGGCGTCCAGCGCCAGGCCGCCCTCGCTCGCCGCGCCCAGCGCTTCATGCAACGCCGTGTCCAGGCTCGCTGCGTTGGCGGTATCCGACAATTCCAGCAGCACGTATTGCGGATACGCTTTTGCGAACGGCAGCCGCGTTCCCGGAAAGTGCTTCGCCACGAGCGACAGGCACAGCGCCGACATCAGCTCGAAACCCGTGAGACGATCGCCGCAGGCGCCCTGCATGTGCGACAGCAACTGCAGCGCGCTGGCCGGGCTCGCGAGCGCGACCAGCGCGGTGGCCCGGGCGCGCGGTTGCGGATAGAGCTTCAATACCGCTGCAGTGATGACACCCAGCGTGCCTTCGGCGCCGACGAACAGCTGCTTCAGGTCATAGCCGGTATTGTCCTTGCGCAGTCCGCGCAATCCGTCCCAAATCTGGCCGTCCGGCAGCACCACTTCCAGACCGAGCAGCAAATCGCGCGCATTGCCGTAGCGCAGCACTGCGGTGCCGCCGGCGTTGGTGGAGAGGTTGCCGCCGATCTCGCAACTGCCTTCAGCGGCGAGCGACAAGGGAAACAGGCGGTCGGCTGCGGCCGCGGCCTGCTGCAGATTGGCGAGCACGCAGCCCGCCTCGACGGTGATGGTGTTGTTGACAGGATCCACCGCGCGGACGCGGTTCATGCGCGACAGATTGAGCACGATCTGCGCGCCGCCCGGCACGAAGCGGCTGGCATTCTCCTCTGTCAGGGGCGTTGCGCCGCCGCACAGGCTGGTGTTGCCGCCCTGCGGCACGACCGCCGTGCGCGTTTCGGCGCACAAGCGCATTACCGCCGCGACTTCCTGCGTCGACGCGGGCTTCACCACCGCCAGCGCACTGCCGAAATAGCGCTTGCGCCAGTCGGTTGCGTATGGCCCCAGCTCCTGCGGATCGGTGATAAGCCCGGCTTCGCCGACCAGGGCGCGCAGTCCTGCGATCAATTGTGTCATGGGTTTGCGTTCGAATAGCGGTGAGCCGATTCTACTGCAAGTGAAACGCGTTACCGAGCCGATGGGCCCCTTTCAGGCTGTCCGGGCCCGACATCCTTGCGCCGGAACACAGTCGGATGAATAAGCTCCTCAATCATAATTGCCTGTTTCTGCCGGCCATGTTAGGGTATACCCGCGTTTCGGGTATACCCGCATAGTCACGGTCTGCATCCCAGTTGCTGCAACTCCAGACGGGCTTAAGTCTGCAGTGTATTTAGCAGGCGGGCCATTCTTAAAATCCCTTGAGAGGAAAATCTGCAATGGACAAGCAAGCGAAGTCACCAATCTCACGCCGTAAATTCCTGACAGGCGCGACGGCCGCCGCCTCCGCAGTGGCACTCGCTGCCTGCGGAAAGAAAGAGGAGCCGGCGCCCGCACCAACAGCCGCGCCCACGCCGCCTCCTGCCGTTGCAGTGAAACCTTCGACCATCGTCCTGAAAATGCAGGGCGCATGGGGTGCCAAGGATATATTCAACGAAATGGCCGAGGAATACGTCAAGCGCGTCAACGACATGTCCGGCGGACGCCTGAAGATCGATTACCTCGTCGCCGGCTCGGTGGTAAAACCGTTCGAAGTGCTGGACGCGACCTCCAAGGGCGTGATTGATGGCGCTCACACGGTTGCGGTTTACTGGTACGGCAAGAGCAAGGTCGCTTCGATGTTCGGCTCCGGCCCGATCACAGGCTGCGACGCCTCGCAGAACCTGGCCTGGATCGCCAAGGAGGGGCAACAGTACTACGACGAACTGATGACGAAGCTCGGCATGAACGTGGTCGGCTTCTTCGCCATGCCGATGCCGACCCAGCCGCTGGGCTGGTTCAAGAAGCCGGTCAAGTCCGCTGCCGACCTCAAAGGCCTCAAGTACCGCACCGTGGGCCTGGCCGCCGACCTGATGCAGGAACTGGGCACCAAGGTGACCCAATTGCCGGGCGGCGAAATCGTGCCGGCAATGGAGCGCGGCGTGATCGAGGCATTCGAGTTCAACAACCCGACTTCCGACAGCCGCTTCGGCGCGCAGGACGTGGCCAAGAACTACATGATGGGCAGCTATCACCAGGCGATGGAATTTTTCGAGATCGACTGGAACCGCAAGAAATACGAGTCCCTGCCCCCGGAGCTGCAGGCGGTGCTCAAATACTCGGCCGAGGCGGCGTCCACGTCCAACTTTGCGACGGCGATGGATAATTACTCGAACGACCTGATCAAGCTGCGCGACAAGGACAAGGTCAACATCATCCGCACACCGCAAAGCATATTCGACGCGCAGATCAAGGCTTGGGACGTGGTCGTCAAACGCCTGGTCGACGAGGACCCGTTCTTCGCCAAAGTTTGGGAGTCGCAGAAGGCCTGGGGCAAGCGCGTCGGCTACTACTCCTTCTTCAACACCGCCGACTTCAAGGCGGCTTACGAGCACCTCCACGGCAAGCTCGGATTCTAGAACTGTTTAGCCTCGACAGGGTCGCAATCTGACCACCCGGAGGCGGCACAGCAATGTGCCGCCTCTTTTAACGTACAACCGCTATAGACATAGCTCCGACTCTTCGGGGAATACCATGCTCCAAAATTTCCTGCTCGGCATCGATCGCTTCAGCATGGCGGTAGGACATGCTTTTTCGTGGTGCATCATCATCCTGACCCTGGGTACCTCGTACGAGGTGTTCGTGCGCTACGTTCTGGATAACCCCACCGCCTGGGCCTTCGATATGAGCTACATCCTTTACGGCGGACTGTTCCTGATGTCGGGCGCGTACGCGCTGTCGCGCAACGCGCACGTGCGCGGCGACGTGCTCTACCGGCTGTGGCCGGTGCGCGTGCAGGGCACGGTCGAGCTGGTGCTGTATTTCATTTTCTTCTTTCCCGGGGTGACCTCGCTGATCATCGCCGGCTACGGCTATGCGCACGATTCCTTCGGCTACCGCGAGGTGAGCGTGAACAGCCCGGTGGGCGTGCCGATCTGGCAACTCAAAGCGCTGATACCGCTGGCAGGCATCATGCTGTTCATCCAGGGCGTGGCCCAGGTGATCCGCTGCATCCTGGCGATCCGGGACGGCCAGTGGCCGAGAAAGCTGCATGACGTCGAAGAGCTGGAGACGGCAATTGCCGCCGAACATCAGTATCAGCAGCAAGCCGCGCAGAAGGGAGATGGCGCATGAGCGATCCCGCGCTCGCCCTGGTAATGCTGGGCTCGTTCATATTCATCATCCTGCTCGGCTTCCCCATCGCGTTCACGCTGATGGCGATGGGCGTAGGTTTCGGCTATTACGCCTACTACGTCCCGGGGCAGGAATTCTTCGACAGCCGCGTGTTCTATCTGCTGTCGCAGAACACTTTCAGCATCATGAACAACGACGTGCTTACCGCAGTGCCGCTGTTCCTGTTCATGGGCTACATGATAGAACGCGCCAACATCCTCGACCGCCTGTTCCACAGCCTGCAGGTCGCGTTCAAGAACGTGCCGGGGGCGATGGCGGTGGCGGCGCTCGCCACCTGCGCCATGTTCGCGACCGCGACCGGCATCGTCGGCGCGGTCGTGACGCTGATGGGCCTGCTCGCGTTTCCGGCCATGCTCAAGGCGGGCTACGACCAGAAGCTCTCGGCCGGGGTGATCTGCGCCGGCGGCACGCTCGGGATCCTGATTCCGCCCTCGATCATGCTGATCGTCTACAGTGCGACCTCGGCGGTTTCGGTGGTGAAGCTGTACGCCGCGGCGATGATCCCGGGTTTCCTGCTGGCCGGCCTGTACATGGCCTACGTGATTTCCCTCTGCGCCTGGAAACCGAAACTGGCGCCCAAACTGCCCAAGGAGCAGACCGATATCCCCTTCGGCAAGGTGATGTACCTGCTGCTGACCGCGTTCTTCCCGCTCGCGGTGCTGATTCTGTCGGTGCTGGGCACCATCCTGTTCGGGCTGGCGACGCCGAGCGAGGCTGCGGCCGTGGGCGCCCTGGGCGCGATGGTGATCGCCATCGGCTACCGCGCGATGACCTGGCAGCGCTTGAAGGAGGCGGTGTTCCTGACCGCACGCACCTCGGCCATGGTGTGCTGGCTGTTCGTCGGTTCCTGGACATTCTCCTCCGTGTTTTCGTATCTGGGCGGCGAGGGGCTGATCAAGTTATTCGTGACCAGCATGAATCTCTCTTCTACGCAGTTCCTGATCCTGGCCCAGGTGATTATTTTCCTGCTCGGCTGGCCACTGGAGTGGAGTGAGATTATCATCA
>DATKUQ010000509.1:0-9723 GCA_035530495.1 Burkholderiales bacterium | reverse complement strand
AGGAGAACGCCTGCGCGCCGGCCCATTCGTTTTGCAGCGTGCCGAGGAAATTGACGATCTGACCGACCGCGCTCGACATGTGCTTGGGCGCCGCCGCCTCGACCTTGCCCGGCACGCCGTTCAAGCCCTCGTGCAGCAGCGTGCGCAGCGACCAGCCGGCGCAGTAGCCGGCGAGCATGTCGAGGTCGTGGATGTGAAGGTCACCCTCGCGGTGGGCGCGCCCGGCCTCGGGCGCATAGACGTGGCTGAGCCAGTAGTTGGCCACCACCTTGCCCGACACGTTCAGGATCAGGCCGCCCAGCGAATAGCCCTGGTTGGCATTGGCATTGACGCGCCAGTCGCGCCGCTCCAGGTACTCGTTGATCGAGCTCTCCACGTCCACCGCGGTGCGGCTGTCTTCGCGCAGGCGCCGATGCTGCTCGCGGTAAGCGATGTAGGCGCGCGCAGTGCGGTAATAGCCCGCTTTGAGCAGCGCCAGCTCGACGCTGTCCTGGATGCGCTCGATATCAGGCACGCCGCCCGCGGGCAGCGCGGCGATATCGGCCAGCACGCGCTCAGCCACGGGTTCGAGCGCGGCGCGCTCGAACTCGCCGGTGGCGGCGCGCGCGCGCTGCATCGCGTTCACGATCTTGGCGGCGTCGAATTCGACCCGCTTGCCGTCGCGCTTGCGGATGTGCTGCGGCAGGCCGGCGAGCTTGAACAAGGGTGAATCGAGCGGGACCTGGGTCATGGCTGTCGTCCTCTTTATTGTCTTTTTTGCAAGCTGTTGCACCGAGCGCCGCGCCTCTTTTTGCTCGTGACGCTCAGGCGCTGTCCGAGGCCCTTAGCACAAGATACTGTGGCGAGCTCATAATTTAGCCCAAGGTATAGTGGTCCGCAATGGCGCACGGGCCGGCCGAAGACCTTTTTTTGGATTTTGTGACCTGGATCAAAAATTGCCGCAGAACCGTCGCCGAGGCGTCGCCGGCGAAGATCGTACGCGAGCGCTGCGGCTGTGCGCCGCGCGCTGGCGCATCGAGCGCAAGGATACGTGGGACAACCGCCTTTGAGCCTGCGTCCGGGGCGGCGAAAACCGGAGGACTAGCTCGGGTAGGGCTCTAGCGTGATCTGATCGACCGGGCAGCCCATCGCCTTTGCGATCGCGTCCAGGCTGCCGTCATCGACCACAACCGGCTGGAAGTCCTGCGCCGCGCCCTTGCTGTCGATGAAGGACTTGGCGGCGCTCTCCGAAGGCCAGATGACGACCGGATCCGGCGCCACACCGGGCAGCTGGACGCAAATCGGGAAACCGTCGGATTTGTAGACGATGGCATACATGTGCAAGCTCCAAACGCGACAGGGACGCACGCCCCTTCCAAAGCGGACCGGGAGCCCTGTTTTGTGCAGGGTCCCACGCATAACTTTAACCCAATTTCAGCGCCGTTGCGCAAGCCCGGAGCGATGCGCCGGCAGTCCTACGCCGCGTTCGGAGCCTCAGGGCCGCCGTCCCCTCTACGGCGGCGGTGGGCAGGCTGCGCCGGTACCCGGGCGAGGATGCGGGAGCACAAGTTCCGGAATTCGCGGTCCTCTTCCACCGCGCCACCGGCCTCGTGCGCGGCGGCCCAGGCGGCGTCGATTTTCGCCCATTCCCGCGCGCTGAATAATTTTTCCGCCAATGGCATCGCCAGCGTCTCTTCCTTGTGCATATGCTGGAAATAAAAGTCGCAGAAACCCTCGACGGCAGTGGCGAAGGCGACAAATTCGCGCTTGCCTCCTGCCTCGTAGCGCAGCAGAGCCTGCTCAAGGCTGCGCATCGCTGCCGCGCCGCGCGCATGCTCGTCTTCCAGATCGTCGATGATTTCTACCGCCTCGCCGCCGCATGCGCGCAGTGGCTGAAACAGAAATTCGTCTTCCTGCGGATGATGCAGGCGCGACGAAAACGCGTCCAGATAATAGAGCATGGTGCGCAAACCATCAAAATCGGAACGGCTGCTGCCGTCGCGGATTCCCTCTACCAGTGCACGCAGGGCATGCAGTATCGCCGCCAGACTGCGGTGCTCGTTCCTGATGATGTTGAGCGCGCTGTTCACCGGTATACTCGTTCTTCCCACAATGCTAAGCAGACGACACCGGCCTTGCTTGACTTTGATCACGCACAGGCCGTTTTAGTGGTCCAGACTGGACCTAATGCGAACCACGCAGCCGACAATTTCCGGACATGAAACTTAGCTTTCTCGGCGGAGCAGGCGAGGTGACCGGCTCGTGCACCCTGGTGGAGACCGGGGATGCGCGCTTTCTGGTGGACTGCGGCATGTTCCAGGGCGGGCACGATGCCTGGGCGAAAAACCAGGCGGCATTGGCTTTCGACCTGCGGCAGCTGGATTTCGTCCTGCTCACCCATGCGCACATCGACCATTCCGGCCTGTTGCCGCGCCTGTCCGCTCTCGGCTACCGGGGCCCGATATACGTCACGGAAACCACGGCCGAGTTGCTCGAAGTGATATTGCAGGACAGCGCGCATTTGCAGGAGAAGGAAGCCGAATGGCGCTCGCGCCACCGCGACAATCGCCGCCGCCTACCCATGGCCCCCTTGTACACCATGAGCCAGGCGCGCACCTGCCTCGGACAGTTGCGCACGCTCGCCTATGAAACCGAGTTTCGCCCGCACCCGGCCGTCAGCTGTCGCTTCCACGATGCCGGCCACATCCTCGGCTCGGCGATCGTCGATGTGCGCGTGCGTACTGCTGGCGAAACGCGCCGGCTGGTATTTTCCGGGGACCTGGGGCAGCCGGGGAACGGACTGTTGCCGTCCCCGCGCCAGGTCGACGGCGCGGACGTGCTGCTGATCGAGTCGACCTACGGCAACCGGCTGCACAAGACGCCCGAGGACACGAAGACGGAACTGCTCGCGGCCATAGCCGGCACGCTCGCCAACGGCAATGTCGTCATCCCCGCATTCGCCGTCGGCCGCACCCAGGCCGTGCTCTACGACCTGGCAGGGTTGGCGCGTTCGGGCCAGCTGCCGCCGCTGCGCGTATTCATCGACTCGCCGATGGCCGAAAAAGCCACGCTGATCACGCGCCGGCACCTGGAGCTGCTCGCTCCGCCGGTGCGCGAACTCGACCACTGGATGCGGGGCAATCCGGCCGAATGGCAGCTGCGCTTTACCCACGAAGTCGAGGAATCGATGGCGCTCAACCAGATCAGGTCCGGCGCCATCATCATTTCGGCGAGCGGTATGTGCGATGCCGGTCGCATCAAGCACCATCTGCGCTGGAATTTGCCGCGCAGCGAATGCGCTGTGCTGATCACCGGTTTTCAGGCCGAAGGCACGCTGGGGCGCCGCCTGGTGGACGGCGCGCGCAAAGTGCGCATATTCAACGACGACATCCAAGTGCGTGCGCGCCTGCACACCATAGGCGGCCTTTCCGCGCATGCCGACCGCGATGGCCTGCTCGCGTGGCTGCGCGGCTTTACGCACGCACCAGGACGCACCTTTGTGGTCCACGGCGAGCGCGAAACGGCCGCCGGTTTCGCCGATAGGGTGAGGACACAACTCGGCTGGACCAGGGTCGATGCCGCCCGGCTGGGCGACGTTCACACCTTCGCCTAAGACCCCTTGCAGAAAACGAGATTCATGGCGGGCCGGTCACGGGGAGGCACCCGCCCGCTTGAGACGCGCACTAAAGCTCAGACCTGGCTGCGCACCCAGCGGATCAAGGCGGGACCGTCCATGGCGCCCGACTGGCGCGCAATCTCTTTGCCGCGGCGGAACACGACCAGCGTGGGAATGCTGCGAATCGCGTATTGCGCCGCAATCGCCTGCTCCACCTCGGTATTGAGTTTGGCCAGACGCATATTGGGCTCCAGCTCCGCGGCTGCCTTGTCGAAATGCGGCGCCATCATGCGGCAGGGCGCGCACCAGGGCGCCCAGAAATCCACCACCAGCGGAATGTCGCTCGCCGTGACATGGCGCGCGAAGCTCGCGCCGTCGAGTTCGACCGGATGGCCGGTGAACAGCGCGCGCTTGCACTTGCCGCAAACGCCGCGCTCGGCCAGCCGTTCCGGCGGCACGCGGTTGATGACGTGGCAGTGCGGGCAGACGACTTGCAGGGCTTGGTCCATGCCGGTTCCTCGGCTACCGTGATGCATTCAAGATGAGGGCGGGTCCCGGAAAAACCAATGCCCTGGCGCGAGCCCGCTAGCGCAAACCCGAAGAGCAGGCGCCACTGGCGCCCGCTCAGGTCTCGCGTTCGCGCAGGCCTGCCGGGTCGAGCAGCTGGATATTGCGGCCGCTGACACGGATCAGTCCGGCTTGCGACAGTTCGTGCAGGATGCGCGAAAAATGCTCGCGCGTGATGTTGAGCCGGGACGCGAGCACGCTTTTGCTCGCATCGAGCGTGACATCGGCAGCTTGCCCCGGGCGGGCGTGGTCGTCCAGCTCCGCCAGAAGATAAGCGGTGACGCGCTCGGTGGCGCTTTTCAGGGTATAGGCTTCGATATCGGCGATCCGCCGGCACAGGCGCTGCGACAATTCGTTCAGCATGCGGCGCGCGAATTCGGGATTGCGCTCGATGGTGTCGAAGACCGCGTTCTTGCGAATATGCAGCAGCAAGGAATCCGCGATCGCCTCGGCGTACAACTTATGCGGCGCGCCCGTGAACAGGACCGCCTCGCCGAAACTCTGCCCCGGCCCAAGTATTTCGACCACTTTTTCCGCCCCTGCCGGCGCGAGCAAGGCGAGCTTCACGCGGCCGAGCACGACGAGGTACATGCCATCGCAGGGATCGCCGCGGCGGAACAATGCCGCACCGACGGCGACACGCTGTTCCGTCGTGGCAGCGCCGATCGCTTCGAGCTGGGGAAGGTCGAGTTCGCGGAACAGCGGCAGATTGCGCAGGAAATCCAGTGTGCCAAAGGAATCCCGGTGCGCGCCCATTGCGTCACCTAATATGCGGACGGCGGTCGCCGCAGGCAAGGCATATCGCTGCGCAACACGGCTGCGGCGAGGACACGGGCAAGTAGGCTACGCGGCACGAAGGCATTCCCTCAGAATAGCGCTACGGCGGAGGGGACAAGGGAAACAGACCATAGGTTACCCGATTGGCCCGCCCCAGGCCAGCGCCGGCTACCGTGGCGGCGCTACGCACCCGCTCCGGCCGGCGGCCCGCCGGACCACCCGGAAAGGGGCGCCGACGATCAGGCCCTTACGCCCGCCAGCCGGTTGATCTTCGCCGGGTCGACCTTCAGCCTCGCCGCGGCGGCGAGGATCTCGTTCCAGCTGTTCGCGTCCACCGGAATGCCTTCGGCAAGGCGCTTTGCGCGCCATTCGCGCTCCGGCTCGCCCGCCAGGCGCACCTTGTCGAAGCCCGCGCGCGGCGGCGATGCGCTAACCCAGTCGAGGAAGGCGCGGGTCTCGCGCTCGAACGCCGCCACATCGGCGATCGCCTTCGGATCGAGGATGATGGTGAGCATGCCGTTCAGTACGCGCTTTTCGCCTGTGGCCGGTCCGCCGCAGGCAAGGCCCGCGGCAAGCGCGCCGCCGAGCAGTTCGCAGGCGACGGCCATGCCGTAGCCCTTGTGCTCGCCGAAGGCGAGGATTGCGCCCAACGGCTCTACCACGGCGTAAGCCGGATCGTCGCTGTCCCTGCCCTGGTCGTCGATGATGCGCCCCAGCGGCAGCTTTTCGCCCTTGTTGTGCGCGACGCGTGCCTTGCCCTGGGCGATCACGCTGGTGGCGAAGTCGAGCAGAATCGGATCGCGCCCTGCCACGGGAATGCCCACTGTGAAAGGGTTCGTACCGAAGCGCGCGTCGCTCCCGCCGAATGGCGCGACGATCGGTCGCGAGATCACGTTGACGAAGTGGATCGACACAAAGCCCTCGGCCACCGCCATCTCGGCCCAGGCGCCGATGCGGCAAAGGTGATGCGCGTTTCCCAGCGCCATGATGCAGCTGCCGAATTTCTTCGCGCGCTCGATACCGAGCAGCATCGCCTCGCGGCCGACCACCTGACCGAATCCCGCCTGGCCGTCGATGCGCAGCAGCGCGCCACCATCCAGCAGGGTCTTGATGTGGGCGTTCGGCTTCAGGCCGCCCTCGACCCAGGCTTCGGAATAGCGCGGCAGCATGCCGATGCCGTGTGAATCGTGGCCGCTGAGGTTGGCCTGGATCAGGTTATCGGCCACCAGCTCTACCTCGCGCTCCGCGGAGCCGAAACCGCGCACCAGTTCGCGTATCGCCGCGCCTAGCGGCTCGGCGCGGATAAAATGTGTGTCAGCCATGCGTTCTCCGGTTTTTTTGTGTGCCTGGCATTATCCCACGGCAGCCGACCCGTACTGGCTGGCACTGCGCAATTCGGCCTGCTTTTGCACCGCGTCTGCGCGCGCGCGCTGCGCCAGAACCTCCAATTGCTGCCTTCCCGGGAGGTACTGTTTCGGCCAGGACACACCCTCAATTGCATAGCCCAGAGCCGCGTATTCGGCCGCCGCGCGCAGCGTGAAGCTCGGATCGGCGAGATGCGGCCGCGCCAGCGCGCACAGATCAGCGCGGCCCGAGGCGATGATGGTGTTTATCTGGTCGGCATTGGTGATCGCGCCCACGGCCATGGTGGCGATGCCAGCCTCGTTGCGGACCTGCTCCGAGAACACGGTCTGGTACATGCGACCGTAGACAGGCTTAGACGCGGGGTCGGTCTGGCCGGTGGACACGTCGATCAGATCGCAGCCGTGCGCCTTGAACACGCGCGCGATCTCCACCGCATCCGCGCCCGACAGCCCTCCCGCGATCCAGTCGGTGGCCGAGATGCGCACCGCCATCGGCCTATCCTCGGGCCAGACGGCGCGCACCGCGTCGAACACCTCGAGTGGGAAACGCAGCCGGTTCGCGAGCGGCCCGCCGTACTCGTCCGTTCGCCGGTTGGTGATCGGCGAGATGAAGCTGGCCAGCAGGTAACCGTGCGCCATGTGAATTTCCAGCATGTCGAAACCGCAGGCGGTGCCCTTGATCGCGGCGGCGACGAACTGCTCGCGCACCTGCTCCATGTCGGCGCGGCTCATCTCGCGCGGCACTTGGCTCTCCGGATAGTAAGGAAGGGGCGAGGCCGCGAGGATGGGCCAATTGCCTTCCCGCAGCGGATGGTCCATGTCCTCCCACATGAGCTGGGTCGAGCCCTTGCGTCCCGCATGGCCTAGCTGCAGGCAAATCCTGGCCTGGCTGTGACGGTGAGCGAAGTCCGCGATGCGCGTCCACCATTGAACGTGCTCCGGGGCGTACAGCCCGGCGCAGCCCGGCGTGATGCGCGCCTCGGCCGAGACACAGGTCATTTCCGTATAGACCAGCCCCGCCCCGCCGAGGGCGCGCGCGCCGTAATGCACCAGGTGCCAGTCATTGGGCGTCCCATCGACGGCCGCATACTGGCACATGGGCGAGACCACCACGCGGTTCGCGAGCCGCATGCCGCGCAGCGAGAACGGAGCGAACATCGGCGGCAGCGCAGCGAAATCCGGATGCAATGCGATGTGCTCGGTCTTTGCCACCTCGCCCGCCCACCAGCGGTCGACCGCGGCGATGAAGTCGGGGTCGCGCAGGCGCAGGTTGTCGTAGGTGATTTGCTTGGAGCGGCTCATCAGGGCGAAGTTGAACTGCACCGGATCCATGTGCCAGAAGCGGCGCACGTTCTCGAAGAATACCAGGCTGACGTTGGCCGCATGCTGGATCCGCTGCGCCTCCTCGCGGCGGGCCGTTTCGTAGGCGGGCAGCGCCGCGCGCGGCGCGTCGGCGTGCCGCAGCAACGCCGCGTGCAGCGCGATCGCATCCTCCAGCGCGAGCTTGGTGCCCGAACCGATGGTGAAATGCGCCGTATGCGCAGCGTCGCCAAGGAGAACGACATTCCCGTGGTGCCAGCTCGCGCAGGCAATGGTGGGGAAATTGCGCCAGTGCGAGCGGTTGGTGAGCACCTTGGCCACGCGTCCGTCGGCGCCGCGCAGTTCCTCGGCGAACAGCCGCTCCACATACGCCGCCGTCGCCTGCTCGTCGTCGATGCGCAGGCCAGACTGGCGGAACGCCGCGTCGGTGGTTTCGACCACCAGGGTGCATTCGCCTTCGGCGTACATGTAGGCATGCAGGTTCCAGATGCCGCACTCGTTCTCGCGAAAACTATAGGTGAAGCCGGGCAGCTGCATGTGCGCGCCCAGCCAGACGAATTTGTTGCTACGCAGATCGACCTCCGGGCGGAAATGATCTTCGAGCGAGGCGCGCACGCGGCTGTTGATGCCGTCCGCCGCCACGACCAGGTCGGCAGCACCGTGCGCAGCCAGCCCTGCGTCCTCGGTCTCGTATTGGATGTTCACGCCGAGCGCGGCCGCGCGCCGCTGCAGGATCTGCAGCAGGGTCAGGCGCTTGATGCCGGAAAATCCATGGCCAGAGGACTTCAGCACCCGGCCGCGGTAATGGGTATAGATATCGTCCCAATAAGCGAAACTCGCGGCGATGTCGCGGTAGGACGGGGCGTCGGCTGCGCGCAGGTTGTTGAGCGTTTCGTCCGAGAGCACGATGCCGAAGCCGAAGGTGTCGTCGGCGCGATTGCGCTCGGTCACCGTCACCTCGGCGCGCGGGAAACTCTTCTTCACCAGCACCGAGAAATACAAACCGGCCGGGCCGCCACCGATGATGTCCACTTTCATCGCCTGTCTCCTCCTGTACGTGGCCTTGGTCGGCGCCATGGTAACACCGCGCCCGACGCCGACAGCAGGCCGATGGCGTGGCGGTTTGCGGGGTATCTGCGCCCTTTATGATTTTTGTCAAAAGCGGCGGCGTGCGCGGGGGGATGATGAAACCTCGTTCAAAGTTATTTGTCTCCTCCTCCCCTTTGAACGCTTTGGCCCAGCACGTTCTTGTCCTGGGCCGTTTTCTTTTCTACCCAGGGCGCTGGAGATCACGGCCGCTGAATGGCGCGCAGCCGCTCATACAGTTGCCGTTCTTCACGCGAAAGCTGTTGCGGCAGCTGCACCTCGATGCGCACATACAGTTCCCCGCGGCGCTCGCTTCCGAATTCCGGGAGACCTTTTCCCTTGAGGCGCAACACCGCGCCGGGCTGGGTCCCTGGCGGCATGCTCAGGCTGACCGAGCCGTTCAGCGTCGGCACCTGCAGCGTGGCGCCGAGCACGGCATCGGTCAGGGACACGGTTTCCTGCCGCCACAGGTCGGACCCGGCGCGCTCGAAACGCGGGTCGCGCCGAGTGCGCACCACCACGAACAGATCCCCGCTTGTGCCGCCTGTCTCCGGGCTCGGCATCCCCTTGCCCGGAATGCGCAGCGCCATGCCTTCCTCTACGCCCTGCGGGATCTCGACCGTCAGAGCTTCGTCCTTTTCCACCTCGCCGCTGCCCCGGCATTCGGGGCAGGGGTGCTCGATGACGCTGCCGCGTCCGTGGCAGGTGGGGCAGATGGTGATTTGCTGAATCAGGACGTGCTGCTTTTTCTCCTGCCGGCTGCGGGTCAGGCGCCCGCTGCCACCGCAGGTCTCGCACGCGCGCGGCGCCGCCCCGCCTTCGGCACCCGTGCCCCGGCACGCTGCGCACGGCGCAGGGCGGCTCAAGCGAACCTTTTCTTCGCCTCCGTGCGCCACTCTTTCCAGCGGGATGAGCAAATCCACTTCGATATTCGCCCCGCGCGCGGGTCCGCTGCGGCGGTGGTGGAAAAACCCCTCGAACGGGCTGCCGCCGCCGAAGTCGAAATTGAGCCCA
>DATKUQ010000508.1:0-2382 GCA_035530495.1 Burkholderiales bacterium | reverse complement strand
TTGCGCTCCGGATTCAGGTTTGCGGTGGGGGCGATGCCGAGGCTGCCCGAGAGCGCGGCGGCCAGATCGGAGAGGATATCGGCATGCAGGTTGGAGGCGACGATCACGTCCAGCGTTTCCGGCTTCAATGTCATTACCGTCGTCACCGCGTCGACCAGGATGCGTTGCGTTTTCACGCGTGGATAGTCTTTCGCCACTTCGTAGAAGATCTGGTCCCACAGCACCATGCCGTGGCGCTGCGCATTGGACTTGGTCACCAGCGTCAGGTTTTTGCGTGGCCGCTTTGCCGCCAGTTCGAACGCGAAGCGTTGGATGCGTTCGACGCCGGTGCGCGTGAACACTGAAGTCTCGGTGGCGACTTCCTCGGGCAGGCCCTGGTGCACGCGCCCCCCGGAGCCTGAATATTCGCCCTCTGTGTTCTCGCGGATGATCACCCAGTCTATGCCCTTGGCATTCTTGAGCGGGCTTTGCACGCCGGGGAGCACCCGCGCCGGGCGCACGTTGGCGTACTGGTCGAAGCCCTGGCAGATCGGCAGGCGCAGGCCCCACAGCGAGACGTGGTCGGGCACCCTGGGGCTGCCCACGGCACCGAAGAATATGGCGTCGAACTTCTTCAACTCCTCCAGGCCGCCCGGGGGGATGTAGTAACCGCGCTTGAGATAATAGTCGCTGCTCCAGGGAAACTGTTTGAAGCTGAACTTGAAGCGCTTCGACTGCCGCGCGAGCGTGTTCAGGACTTTGACGCCTTCGGCGATGACTTCCTTGCCGATGCCGTCGCCGGGGATGGCCGCTATCTTGTAGGTGCGCATGATCAGATCGCCTCCGCGACGGCTTTGCCGACGTCTTCGGTACTGGCCTTGCCGCCGAGGTCGGGCGTGCGCGGGCCGTCCAGCAGCACCTTCTCGATTGCGCGCAGCATCGCGGCGCCGGCATCGGAGTGTCCCAGATGTTCGAGCATCATCGCACCCGACCAGATCTGGCCGATGGGGTTCGCAATCTTTTTGCCGTAGATGTCGGGCGCGGAGCCGTGCACCGGTTCGAACAACGAGGGGAAGGCGCGCTCCGGATTGATGTTGCCCGAGGGCGCGATGCCGATCGTGCCGGAGGTTGCCGGGCCGAGGTCGGACAGGATGTCGCCGAACAGGTTGGAGCCGACGATCACGTCGAAGCGCTGCGGATTGAGCACCATCTGGATGGTGAGCCCGTCGATGTGGTACTGGCTGGTCTTCACCTGCGGGTAGTTCTTTGCCATCGCGGCGAAGCGCTCGTCCCAGTAGGGCATGGTGATGGAGATGCCGTTCGACTTGGTCGCCGAGGTGATCTCCTTGCGCGGGCGCGTCATCGCCAGTTCGAACGCGAACTTCATGATCCGGTCCACGCCCTTGCGCGTGAAGGTGGAAACCTGCTGCGCCATTTCACGCTCGGTGCCCTCGAACAGGCGCCCGCCCATTGACGAGTATTCGCCTTCGGTGTTCTCGCGCACCACGTAGTAGTCGATGTCTCCCACTTTGCGCCCGGCGAGCGGGCAGCTCACGCCGGGCATCAGCCGCACCGGGCGCAGGTTGACGTACTGGTCGAACTCGCGCCGGAACTTGATCAGAGAATCCCATAGCGAGACGTGATCCAGCACCTTCGCCGGCCAGCCGGTGGCGCCGAAGAAAATGCAGTCGTGGCCGCCGATTTTGTCCTTCCAGTCCGGCGGCATCCACCAGCCGTGCTTGTCGTAGTTGTCGCAGCTCCAGTCGAAGTGATCGAAGGCGAGCGCGAGCCCGAACTTGCGCGCCGCCGCGTCCAGGGCGCGCACGCCCTCGGGCATGACCTCCTTGCCGATGCCGTCACCGGCGATGACGGCTATATGGTGTTTCTTCATGGTTGCCTTTCAGAATTATCGAAGCGCAGGGCGGTTGAGCGCGTGGCGCGCCAATCGGATCGAGCGAAATCAACGGAACTGGCGTGATTTTACTTCATCGCGCGAATGGTCTGGTTTTTTGGCTTGGCTGTGGCCATAATCCCTTCCTGTTGTCTCTTGCGCCATACAGGAATTCGAGGAACATACCGATGCACGCGATCGAAGACTACGAGGTCTATGCCATCCGCTATGCGACGCTGGCGCGCAAGGCGGCGGACAATTTCATCGGCGGCGATCCGCATGAAGATGGCAGCCCGCTCGACTATTTCGTCTGGCTCGCGCGCAGCCCGTCGCGTACGTTTGTCATCGACACCGGATTCGATGCGCGCGTGGCCGAGCGCCGCGGGCGCAGCATGCTGCTCGCTCCCGATATAGGGCTGAGCCGCCTCGGCGTGCTTGCGGCCGAGGTGCGCGATGTAATCATCACCCATCTGCACTACGACCACGTCGGCAATTTCGCGCTGTTTCCGCAG
>DATKUQ010000507.1:0-3133 GCA_035530495.1 Burkholderiales bacterium | reverse complement strand
AGCCGGGTGGCGACGCCATCGAGGTCGTTGCGCAGTGATTGAATGTCTAGCATGGGGAAATTCCGGAAATGTGAGTTGGTTTCTGGCTAAGAGCCATTTCAAAATTAGCTGTCATTCCGAGCCACGCGAGGACTCTGCCGTTGGGTTGACGCAAGAAGCAGATTCCTCGGCCCTCGGCCTCGGAATGACAATTTTCGGCATGGTTGCAATTCCTGGCGTTAGGATCTTGCGCCGCACTTTCTAAGACTTCTTCGCTTTTCTGTCCAGCTCGCGCAGGTAGGCGAGCTTCTCCGCTATCTTGCCCTCCAGGCCGCGCGGCGTCGGCCGGTACCAGTTCGTCTCGGGCATGCCGTCCGGAAAGTACTGCTCGCCCGCGGCGTAGGCATCCGGCTCGTCGTGCGCGTAGCGGTATTCGCGCCCGTAACCCAGTTCCTTCATCAGCTTGGTCGGGGCGTTGCGCAAATGCTCCGGCACCAGCCGCGACTTGTCCTGACCGATGAACGCACGGGCCTGATTATACGCGAGGTACACCGCATTCGACTTGGCGGCGCAGGCCAGATAAATCACGGCCTCGGCCAATGCCAGCTCACCCTCGGGCGAACCCAGGCGCTCGTAGGTCTCGCAGGCATCGAGCGCGAGGCGCAACGCGCGCGGGTCGGCCAGGCCCACGTCTTCGCTCGCCATGCGCACCAGGCGCCGGCCCAGGTAGAGCGGATCGGCGCCGCCGTCTAACATGCGCACCATCCAATACAGCGCGGCATCGGGACTCGAGCCGCGCACGCTCTTGTGCAAGGCCGAGATCTGGTCGTAGAACGCATCGCCGCCTTTGTCGAAACGGCGCAGATTGCGCGACAGCGCATTGTCGACGAAGTCGCCGTCGATGTCGTGCGTGTTCTCGCCCGCTGCGGTCTGGATGATCTCGAGCAGATTGAGCAGGCGGCGCGCATCGCCGTCGGCCAGCCCGATCAGGCGTTCGCGCGCGACGGCGTCGACCTGCAGGCCGGCAAGCGGGCCGGCCAGGGCGCGCTCGAGCAACTGCCCGAGCTCGTCTTCGCCGAGGCTCTTCAGCACATATACGCCTGCACGCGACAACAACGCGCTGTTCACCTCGAACGAAGGGTTTTCGGTGGTGGCGCCGATGAAGGTGAACAAGCCCTGCTCGACGAAAGGCAGGAAGGCGTCCTGCTGCGCCTTGTTGAAGCGGTGCACCTCGTCGACGAACAGGATGGTGGGCCGGCCCGACTGCGCCAGCACGGCTTCGGCGCGCTGCACCGCCTCGCGAATTTCCTTGACCCCGGAAAACGCCGCGGACAGCGCGATGAATTCGGCGTTGAAGGCGTTCGCCATCAGCCGTGCCAGCGTGGTCTTGCCCACGCCCGGCGGCCCCCACAGGATCATGGAATGCGGCTTGCCCGACTCGAACGCGAGGCGCAGCGGCTTGCCCGGCCCGAGCAAGTGCGGCTGGCCCACGACTTCGGCCAGGTTCCTGGGACGCATGGCCTCGGCCAGCGGTGCTGCGGGCTTCGCCTTGGGGAATAGATCGGTCATGGAGTCGTGGTTCGTGGTTTGTGGGTCGTGGTTTGTGGGTCGTGGGTCGTAGTTTGTGGGTCGTGGGTCGTGAGAGGCCCGCCCCCGGGCCGATCTGTGTTTGAGCTTGGCACCTGTCGCGGCGAGGGCGCCGCTCCTACGAGGCGCCGATCACGTCGGCGCCCTTGGGCGGCACGAACTTGAACAGTGCCGGGTCGAGTTTGGGATTGCGGCGCATGTCGGTAAACGTGAGCACCGTGGTCTGGCCGAAACTGTCCGCCAATTCCATCCTCTCCAGTCCGGAAGGCCCGAATCCCATGCGTATGCTCTCGAAATTGGAATCCTTGTCGCGCGGCAGCGCCTGGACCCATTCCAGGCCATCCTTCTCGCCCTGGTCGATCAAGGTGAACGCGCGCTCGATTTCTCCGCTGCCGGCGAGCAGCGCCGCCGGCGTCGAGCCCAGTGCACGGTCCAGGGGCCGCACCGTGACCTGATTCAGATCCTCGTCGTAGATCCACACTTTGCTGCCGTCGCCGACGATCACTTGGGCATAGGGCTTGGCGTACGTCCAGCGAAAGCGCCCGGGGCGCAAGAAAGCCAGCGTCCCGCTCGCCTCCTGCGTCAGCTTGTGCTTGCGGTTATAGACCTTCTGCACGAATCCGGCCTGCGCCGAGCTGGTGGCGGCGATGAACTTGTGCAGGGCATCTATGCCGGACGCTCGCACGACGCCGGCCGGCAGCAGCAGCGCAAGGAGCAGCAGCCGTGCAATGAGCAGCCGCATCGCTCAGCCCTCGGCCCGTTTCGGCACCAGCACTTCGCGGTTGCCGTTGGTTTGCATGGGCGAGACCATGCCCGCCTGTTCCATCTGCTCGATCAGGCGCGCGGCGCGGTTGTAGCCGATGCGCAGGTGCCGCTGCACCAGCGAAATCGAAGCGCGGCGCGTGCGCAGCACGATCTCCACCGCCTGATCGTACAGAGGGTCGGACTCGCCGCCCGTTTCGCCCGCGCCGTTGAGCTCGCTGCCCGGCTCGCCCGCGTCGAGCACGCTGTCGACATAGTCGGGCTGGCCCATTTTCTTCAGATAATCCACCACCTTGTGCACTTCGTGGTCGGCGACAAACGCGCCGTGCAGACGCTGCGGCAAACCGGTTCCGGGACGCAGGTAGAGCATGTCGCCCTGCCCGAGCAAGGTCTCGGCGCCCATCTGGTCGAGGATGGTGCGCGAGTCGACCTTGCTCGACACCTGGAACGAGATGCGCGTCGGAATGTTGGCCTTGATCAGCCCGGTGATCACATCCACCGATGGGCGCTGCGTCGCGAGGATCAGGTGGATGCCGGAAGCGCGCGCCTTTTGCGCCAGGCGCGCGATGAGTTCCTCCACCTTCTTGCCCACCACCATCATCAGATCGGCGAGCTCGTCGATCACCACCACGATATAGGGCAGCGGCGCGAGGAACTGCGGTTCGCCCGTCTCCAGCGTAGTCGGGTCCTGCAGCGGCTGGCCCAGCTTCTCCGCGTCCGCAACTTTAGTGTTGTAACCCGAGAGCTGGCGCACGCCCAGCCAGGACATGAGCTTGTAGCGCCGCTCCATCTCGGCCACGCACCA
>DATKUQ010000506.1:0-2158 GCA_035530495.1 Burkholderiales bacterium | reverse complement strand
TCTGGCGTTCCGGCAAATTGAGCTTGGGCAGAGCCGTCGAATAGTCACCATACGTGGCAAACCGCACCGCTTCGGCGAGCGCCTGCGTGGTCACCCCCAGCGCCGCCGCACGCTCAGCGTTCGGCCAGATCTGAATCTCTGGCCGCTGCAGTGCAGCGCTCGAGGTCACGTTGCCGATACCCTTGAGCGTGCGCAGCTGGGCCTCGGCCTGCGCAGCGGCGGAGGCCAGCGCCTGCGAGTCATCGCCGGCCAGCGTAATGTCCAGTGACTCCCCACTGCCGCCACCTCCTACCGAAACCCGCACGCCGGGCAGCGCCCGCAAGGTCTGGCGCATTTTTGCCTCGACGCCTGACTGCTTGAGCTTGCGCTCGCCGCGCGGCACCAGTTCCACGGTGAGCGTCGCGCTGCTGACGTCGGTCGACGCGCTGGCGCCGCCCAAGCCACCACCGCTGGTCGCCGTGCCGGCGGACACAAATACGCCGCTCACTTCAGGCAGGCTGCGCAGCAAAGCGGCCGCGCGGCGGCCGACCTCCGCTGTTTCATCCAGCGTACCGCCCGGCGGCAGCTTCAAACTCACACTGGACTGGGCTTTGTCCTGCGCCGGCAGGAAACCCGTGGGCAGCAAGGGTATCAGTGCGAGCGACAGCAGGAAGAACACCCCAGTGGCCAGCACGGTGCCCTTGCGTCGCGCCAGCGTCGTGCGAACCCACCGCAGGTAGCGCGTCATCAGCGGTCCGTCCGTGTTGCCGCCGTGTTCGCCGGGCTGGTACGGCTTGAGCAGGTAGGCCGCCATCATGGGCGTGAGCAGGCGCGCGACCAGCAGCGACGCCAGCACCGCGACCGAGGCGGTGATCCCGAACTGACGAAAAATGAGCCCCGGGATGCCGCCCATGAAGGCCGTCGGAAGGAAAACCGCGACCAGGGCAAAGGTCGTGGCGATCACCGCCAGGCCGATCTCGTCGGCTGCCTCCATGGCCGCCTGGTAGGGCGTCTTTCCCATGCGGAGATGCCGCTCGATGTTCTCAATCTCCACGATGGCGTCGTCGACCAGGATGCCCACCACCAGCGAAAGCGACAGCAGCGTCACGGTGTTGAGCGAGTAGCCAGCGAGCGCCATGGCGCCAAAGGTAGGGATGATCGACAGCGGCAGCGCCGTCGCCGAAACCAGGGTGGCCCGCCAGTCGCGCAGGAACCACCAGACCACCAGGATGGCCAGCAGTGCGCCCTCGACCAGCAGGAACATGGAGCCTTCGTAGTTCTCCTGAATTGGCGTCACCGTGTTGCTCGCCTCTGCGATCTTCACTTCCGGGTGGGCCTTGGCGAAAGCATCTACCGCGGCGCGCACCTCCCCGGCAACGCCCACATCGGAGTAGCCCTTCGAGCGCGTGACCTGGAAGCCGACGACGGGCTTGCCGTCGCGCAAGGCGCGTGTGCTGCGCTCGGCGTGGGCATCGGTGATGCGGGCGATCTGATCCAGCCGGACGTAACGCCCGTCGGCTAACGGGATGCTGATGGCCGCTACCTCTGCCGCCGACCCCACCGTCGCGATGGTGCGGGTCGACTGCCGCTGAGACCCGATCTTCCCTTGGCCGCCTGAGCTGTCCCTCTGCACGGCCTTGAGTTGCGAGGATACAGCCGAGGGCGTGACGCCGAGGCCGGCCATCAGCGTGGGATCGAGATCCACCTGGACCTCGCGGTCGACGCCGCCGAGGCGTGCCACCGAAGCGACCCCCTTGACGGCCAGCAGCGCTTTCGATACATCGTTGTCGACGAACCAGGTGAGATCCTGCTCGTCCATCTGGCCTGACTCGATCGTAAAGGTGAGGATGGCCGATCCCGCCGCCATCAGCTTGGAGACGGTGGGTGAGTTCATGCCTGCCGGAAGTTCCGCGCGGGCGCTGTCGACCGCGTTACGCACTTCACTCAAGGCCTCCTCGCTGGCCTTGTCGAGCTGAAAACTGACGCTGATGCTCACCGCGCCTTCGGTGATCGTGGTGGTGATGTGATCCAGGCGTGTGAGCGAAGCGAGCTTGTCCTCGATTTTCCGGGCCACCTCGGTTTCAAGCTGCGCCGGTGCCGCACCTTCGAGCGAGGCACTGATTTGAATCGTCGGCAGATCCATGTCCGGAAAATCCTGGATCTCCAGGCGCTGAAATCC
>DATKUQ010000505.1:0-8124 GCA_035530495.1 Burkholderiales bacterium | reverse complement strand
CTTGATGATCTTGTTGGTAAGCGCGAAATCCTTGAGCACTGCGTTGGTCAGCGTGGTGACGCTGCCACTGTCGGAAAAGATAATTTTGTTGACGTTGGAAATGGACTCCGACATCGCCGGGAATTCCTTCTTCAGCTTGATGCGCCGCAGCAGGAATTCCACGGTCCCGCGGCCCTCGCTTGTCGCCAGCTTAGGCGGTTCCGTATCAGCCGCTTGCTGCAGGGACTCGTTCATTTCCACCACCGAGTCGTAGCGCGCCTGCGGATCCCTGGCCACTGCCTTGCGCAGGCAGGCGACGATTCTTTCGCTCAATCCGGTGCAGGGGGGCAGAACGATGGGTTCGTGCACGATCCTGTGCAGCAGCTCGTCGATGTCGCCGCCCTTGCTCCTGAACACGCGCTCTCCGGTCAGCATTTCGCAGAACACCAGGCCCGCCGCAAAAATATCGGTTCTCGCGGAATACTGCTTGCTCTCGATGTATTCGGGAGCCATGTAGGCAGGGGTGCCGATCAGTTCCTCGTCGACGCCGACGCGAGCGCCGTCGAGCCAACTCAGTTGAATCCTGGAAGCTGCGCCAAAATCCATGATACGCGGCGTGCCGTCGCGCCCGAGCATGATGTTCGCGGGCTTGATGTCCCGGTGCAGCACACCGTGTTCATGCGCGTGAGCCAGGCCGTCGAGCACCTGCGCCGCGATTTGCAGTGCGCGCTCCGTCGGCAGGGCGCCGCTGCGCTTGATCAGCGCATCCAGGGTCTCGCCGGTGACGTACTCGAACACGAGATAAGGTGTGCCGTAGAAATCGCCCGCCTCGAACACCGGCACGATGCAAGGGTGCTTCAAGGCGCTGACAGAGCGGGCTTCGTGCAGGAGCATTTGCATCTCGTCCCCGGTCGCCGCGGTCAGCGTCTTGATCGCGACGTCGCGCTTGAGCGTCGGGTCGTGCGCAAGATATACGATCCCCTGGCCGCCTTCACCGAGGACCTGCCGGATCTGGAACCGGCCGATGGCCGTTATGCTGTTCTGCAGTGAATTTCCCATAGGCGGCTATCCGAGTGTCCCGGTACAGCTATAACGTCACAAACGCGGCGAACTTGACCCGGCCCATCCCGTCGTCGGCTGCCATAAGCAGGCATGCAACACCGGAATGCAATGCGCCGATCGTGTCACGCGGCGGCGCTGAGGAGGTCCTCGTTCAGGGCGACTATGTCGTCCGCGCCGATGCCAAGCGTGCGCAGCACGAAGCGCTCGGCGCTCTCCCAGTCAGGGCACAGTCCCTGATTGGCGTGCAGCGCGGAGATTTGCTCGGCGAGCACCCCGAAGGCGACGAACTTCGGGCCCGGCGGCTTGGCTGAAAGTGCGTTCTGTTCCATCGGCCCAAATTCGTGATGGCAGGAAATCGCTTCGCAAAGCGGCTCTGGCAGCGACCAACTCCGGGTGAGCGCGCCTGCGACGCGCGCGTGATTGAAGCGGAAGCGGGTGTCCTCGATGCGCGTGAGCCGGGCGCCCGGGATTTTCGCGCTTTGCTCCATGATGTCGGCGTATTGCGGAAACTTGCGCAGCATCACCAACATGCCGCAATCGCGAAACAGCACATAAGTGTGAGCTTCGTCCTTGTCTAGGTCCTTGAGACGGGACGCGATCCCGACCGCGACGTCCGCGACGCGCATCGAACGGTCCCAGAAGCGCTCCATCGCTGCGCCGGAGGCAGCCGGGAAGGCCCGCCGCAACAGGAGCCCGCTGATCAGGTTCGCGCTCGCGCGCAGGCCGAGAATCGAAAGCGCCTGCTCCACGCAGGTCGCCTTTTTCGCCAGGCCGTAGAAGGGCGAATTCGCGGTCTTGAGCAAGGCGGCCGACAGACCGATGTCGGTGCATACCAGGGCTGCCATCCGGCGCAGGTCCGGGTGCGGGGAGCTGAACTCCAGCTTGAACCGGTGAAGGATTGCGGGGCAGGGCGGAATGTCGAGTTGCTTCACGATGCGTTCGGCCTCGTGCATGAGCGCATCGAAACCTTCTGCGTGTTCCATCATCGTATGCTCCGCTTGCGCGTGCAGGGGCCGGCGCCAGACGTTGGCGCCGGCTGTCGCCGGAACAAATCTATTGTCCATGCCATGAAATATTCCAGAAATTGCCTCGCGCGTATTTGCGCCGCGGTACGCTCTTCGGCCAGTTAACGTCAGCGTTGGCCAAAAGCTGAGAAGCCATTGCAGAATGTTCCCTGGTCTTGCTACGGCATCGCAGCCTGCAATCCAGGCGGGCAGGGCGAGAGGCTCAAGTTCCAGCGCCCCCGGCCGATACCGTCCGAGTCGCAGAGGCCACGATCCGAGGTGTTTCTTGACTAGAGCCCAGGCTCCAGGTGCAAGGCGTGCGCCGCCGCGCGATGACGATATGCCGGCGGAAGAGCCGGCCGCCGCCGCGGCCTGGCAGGTTCACGCGCGCGCTGCTTTCGCGAGCGCGAAAGGCGCGCTGCTTGCGGCAGCGCGTATCGCGCTTGATAAGGGCATCGCGTCCCTGCAGGGTTTGCGCAAGCGCGCGGGGGCCGCGGCGGAGCAGGACGCACCCCGCGAGCACGAACACCCGGGAAAGCGCGCGACGGCGGGGCGGCTGATGGACGAGGCGGCCGCCGCAGCGGCGATCGCACCCAAACCGCGGCGGCGCCTGCGCCGTTTGCTGCTCTACCTGTGTGTGATACTGGCCGGCGCCATGCTCGGGACGGCGCTCGCTTACAAGCTGCTGGCGCAATTGCTCGAGCGGCAGGCGCTGGAGATTCAGCGCCAGGAATTGAGGCTGTCGGGCTATTCGAAATCGGTGTCGGAGCTGAAAGGAAAGCTCGCGCGGCAACAAGCGCAGCGGGCCGAGGTGGACGCGCGCCTGGCGAAATCACTGGCCGAGAATGCAAAAACACTTGTGCAAATGCGCGCGCGCCAGACGAGCGCTCTCGCCGGGCGCGCGCGCACTCCGCCGCCGGCGGATGGGGCGGACCGCGGTGGCGGCATCGCGCGCAAGGCTCGCGGTGGCTGGACCGGCTCGGGCAGCTGCACCGTGGGCAGCGGCGATGTGCGCTCGGTGCTCGCGGGCTGCATCGCCGAGATGAACCGCAGGTAGCCGGCAAGCGCGGCAGATTCGGGCTTCAAGTTATCCGCGCGCCTGCCGATAACGAGCGGTAGGTACGACATTTCGATCTGCAGATCTCGGGACGTGGGACAAATAACTTGACGCATTTGCACACGCTTTTCATGGCCGACTGCCGCAGGGTGGGTCGACGGCGACGTTCCGCAGGCGAGGGGCGCCGTGGTTCCGCCGCGTCGGGTCACGCGTATGCGGGTGGGGCGCCGCCGCGCACAGCGCGGCGGTCGGACTGCCTCGGCTTTCGGGTAGCAATTTCATGCCTGGCCGACAGGAGCGAACCTTGGGCTCGGTCATAACCAAGCAACCCATCCGCCTTCTGATCGTCGAGGACTCGGAGGACGATGCGCAGCTGCTCTATTCAGAGTTGTGCCGGACAAACAGCAACATCAGTTATGCCAGGGTGGATTGCGCCGAGGACATGCGCGCGGCACTGAGCGATGCGGAGTGGGATATTGTCATTTCCGATCATTCGATGCCGCGCTTCAGTTCGCTTGAGGCGCTCGACCTGCTGAAGGAAAGCGGCAAGGACATACCGTTCATCATTTATTCGGGTGATGTCAGCGAGCACGTAGAGGTTGCCGCGATGTGCAGCGGAGCACAGGACTCGATTGTGAAAGGCCACTTCGCCCGCCTGCTGCCGGCGATGGAACGCGAGATCCACGGCGCGGCGGTGAGGCGGGCCAAGGAACAGGCCGATGCGCACGTTCACAGGCTGGCCTTTTACGACAGCCTGACCGGATTGCCGAACCGCAACCTGTTCTACAAACACGTGAGCCAGGAACTGCAGCAGGCCAGAGGCCGGTTGGCGGCACTCTATGTCATGGATGTCGACAAGTTCCTGCGCGTGAACAACTGCTTCGGCCACAAGGTCGGCGACGCGCTGATGTGCCAGATCGCGCAGCGCTTGCAGCAAAGCGTGCCCGAGGAGGGAATGGTGGCCAGAAGCGGCAGCGACGAGTTCGCTGTGTTTCTCGGCAATGTTTCCACCGACGATCAGGCGCGCGACGTCGCGGAGCGGATCAGGGAGTCTTTCTCCAGGCCGTTCATCGTGGATACGCTGGAATTCTATGTGTCGATAAGCGTTGGCATCGTCTTGTCGCCGCGCGACGGCGACGACGCGCCTGAACTGCTGATAAACGCCGAAACCGCCATGTTCCGGGCAAAGAGCATGGGTGGAAACAATTGCCAGTTCTACGCGTGCGAGATGGCCGCAGTGGCGGGCGAGCAGTTGGTGCTCGAGGGCGCGCTGCGCAAGGCGGTGGTGCGGGGAGAACTGCTGATCGAGTACCAACCGAATCTGAACGCCGCTACCGGGGCCTTGATCGGTTTGGAAGCGCTGGTGCGCTGGCGCCATCCCGAGAGGGGTCTGCTGCAGCCGCAAGAGTTCATCCCGCTTGCCGACCAATCCGGGCTGATCACGGAAATCGGCAAGTGGGTGCTGCAGAACGCGTCCCGCCAGGTCAAGGCATGGCACGACGCCGGGTATGCAGGACTGACCATCGCGGTAAATGTCTCCGCAGTGCAGTTCTGGCAGCCCGGCCTGGTGCAGACCGTCGCGCAGGTGCTCGCGGACACCGGCATCGATCCGCAATGCCTGGAGCTCGAAATCACCGAGTCGGTGCTGATGCGACATGCCGATGCGACGATTGCGATCCTGCAGGAACTGAAGGATATGCGCGTCAAAATATCCGTCGACGATTTCGGCACGGGATACTCGTCGCTGAGCTATCTGCGCCGCTTCCCCATCGACATTCTGAAGATCGACAAGTCGTTCGCCTGCGGCGTCGTCGACGACGCCGAAAGCGCGGCAATCGTGCAGGCGATCGGCGCGCTTGCCCGCGGCTTGGGTCTGCTAACAGTCGCAGAAGGCGTCGAAACTCCGGAACAACTGGAGTTTTTCCGCAAGCACCGCTGCGACCGGGTGCAGGGGTTTCTGTTCAGCACGCCACGCTCTGCCGCGGACATCGAAACAATGCTCCGCGCGCAGCCGCTGCCGCAGCAAGCGGCTCTCGCGCTCGAGCATCGCGCGATGACTCGTGTAGGACAAATTCCTACGCGAGAATTCGCGCCGGGCACAGCCTAAATACGGACGAACTCCTATTCATCCCGGCCGGTGCCGCGCCCACAATGCATTCGTGCCTGACGCAGGGAGATGCGAACGGCAACCACCGAAGGAGATGAACATGAACACGGCAGACATGCTGGGCGAAATCAAGGAACTCAATCTTGCCTATCTGATGCTCGCGCAGCACATGATTCGCGAAGACAAATCCGCAGCCGTGTACCGGCTTGGCATCAGCCAGCAATTCGCCGATATCCTGGCGGACCTGACCGCAGGCCAGGTCCTGAAAATGGCGGGCGCGAATGTGCTGTTATGCCGCATGCGCTTCGACGACCGCCTGATCCTCGGCCTGCTGACGAGCCACGACAAGGAAGGCACGATGCCGCAGTCGCACGCCGCCATTCTGCTCGCCGGCCGGCCCGTCGAAGAGCTGGCCTGAGACCCGGGGGGATCTATGCGCAACAAGAGCGTGGTATCCGAAGGAAACGAGATCCGGCTCGCGATCGAGCTTATCAAGCTGGGCGCACGATTGCAGGTATTGGAGTCGGAGACCAGGCTCAGCCGCGAGCGGCTGCTCAAGCTGTACAAGGAAGTCAAGGGTGAGTCCCCTTCGAAAGGGATGCTGCCGTTCTCGGCCGACTGGTTTCTGAGCTGGCAGCCCAATGTCCATTCTTCCCTGTTCATCGACATTCACAATTACCTGCTTGCGCATACCGAACTGCGCGGCGTGCACGCGCTGGTCAAAAGCTATCGGCTGTATCTGGAGCATGTGCAGGCCAACAGCCTCGAGCCCATCCTGACGATAACGCGCGCCTGGACGCTGCTGCGTTTCCTCGGCAGCCTGTTGGAGACCGTGCCTTGCACACGCTGCGGCGGCAATTTCATCACCCATCGCCTGGGACTCAACAGCAATTACGTCTGCGGACTGTGCCGGCCGCCTTCGCGCGCCGGCAAATCGAAGAAGCATACTGCCGGACTCGCCTCCGGGGCGATCGCCGCGGGCTGAAACGCAGCCGCGCGCGGCGAATGCCGACACCACGGGGCAAAAGCGATTGAATCGACGTAATAGGGGGTGAATCAGCCGCTGCTTTCGGCTTCGGCATGAAGCTGCGCTTGCTATCTTCGGCGCACGGGTCGGCAAAGCGCGGCCCGTAGTTTGGGTGGGCAATCGGAAGCAGGGCGCTGGCGCCGGGAGAAGGTCGTGCTGGTTATCGTTGGTTACATTGTGGTTCTGGGTGCCGTGTTCGGCGGCTTCGCGATTGCCGGCGGGCATCTCGGAGCCCTGCTGCAGCCGGTCGAGTTGTTGATGATTGGCGGCGCGGCCATCGGGGCGTTCGTGGTCGCGAACCCGAACAAGGTGATCAAGGGCACGCTGAAAGCCCTGCCGAGCCTGCTGCGCGGTTCGCGCTACAGCAAGACGCTTTACCTGGAAACGCTGTCGCTGCTCTACGACATCCTCGCCAAGGTGCGCAAGGAGGGGCTGATGTCCATCGAGGCTGAGGTCGATGCGCCGGACCAAAGCCCGATATTCACCAAGTATCCGAAAGTCGTCTCGGACCACCACGTGGTTGAATTCCTGACCGACTATCTGCGGCTCATGGTCGGCGGCAATCTCAACGCGTTCGAAATCGAGAACCTGATGGACAACGAGATCGAAACCCACCACGAGGAAGGCTCGATTCCGGTCCACGCGCTCGAGAAAACAGCCGATGCGATGCCGGCGTTCGGCATCGTCGCCGCCGTCATGGGCGTGGTGCACACCATGGAATCGGTCGGGATACCGCCGGCCGAACTGGGCAAGCTGATCGCCCACGCCCTGGTCGGCACCTTTCTCGGCATATTGCTTTCCTATGGCTTCGTCGGGCCGCTCGCCGTGCTGCTGCAACACAAGCTCGCGGAGTCGGCCAAGATGTTGCAATGCATAAAGGTCACCCTGCTCGCCAGCCTCAACGGCTACGCACCGCAGGTGGCCGTTGAATTCGGGCGCAAAGTCCTGTATTCGACCGAGCGCCCCACGTTCATGGAGCTGGAGGACGAGGTGAAGCAGCACAAGACGCGCCCACCGCCGGCGCCGACGCCATGAGCGAAGACAGCCAGCGCCCGATCGTCGTCAAGCGCGTGAAGAAGAACGCGGCTGGCAATCATGGCGGCGCGTGGAAAATCGCCTACGCCGATTTCGTCACCGCGATGATGGCGTTTTTCCTGCTGATGTGGCTGATCGGCACGGCCAGCAGCGGAGACTTGAAAGGCATCGCGGAGTATTTCAAGACGCCGCTCAGGGTGGCGCTGATGGGCGGCAGCAGCAGCGGCGACCGCAGCAGCCTGATCAAGGGCGGAGGCCGGGACCTCACGCGCGTCAACGGGCAGCGCAGGGACGGCGAGATCCGTGCACAGAAGAAGTCGATAGACCTCAAGGCGGCGGAGGCGCAGCTCGCGCAAAAGGAAAAGGCCAAACTGAACGAGTTGAAGGCACGCATCGAGCGCGCGATACAAGACAATCCGACGCTGAAGCAGTTCAGCAACCAGATATTGCTCGACATGACCACCGAGGGCTTGCGCATCCAGATCGTGGACCAGTACAAACGGCCGATGTTCGCCAGCGGCAGCGCGCAGTTGCAGCCCTACAGCCGCGACATCCTGCGCGAAATCGGCAAGGCGCTGAACGGCGTGCCCAACCGCATCAGCATCTCCGGGCATACCGACGCGCAACCTTACTCCGGCGGCGCCAAGGGCTACAGCAACTGGGAATTGTCGGCCGACAGGGCCAATGCGGCGCGGCGCGAGCTGCTCGACGGCGGCCTCGATGCAGGGCGCATTCTGCGGGTCGTCGGCCTATCCTCGGCAGTGCTGTACGACCCAAGCGATCCCCTCAACCCGATGAACCGGCGCATCAGCATCCTCGTCATGAACAAGAAGACCGAGGAAGCGGTGAGCAA
>DATKUQ010000504.1:0-2610 GCA_035530495.1 Burkholderiales bacterium | reverse complement strand
TGCCGGTACAGGTGACCTTTTTTAGCCACAGGCTTAGCGTGTACGACACACCCGCCGTCAGAGCCATCAAGCCAACCGGATCTGTTCTGAAATACTCGTCGCCGTCGAACGTCGCATCTGCGAAGTGCGCCGAGAACTTCTCAAACCGCGCATATGTGGCAGATTGCTCCGCCGTGATGAAGTTCGCAGTCGCCCACCCGGTCGTGATGTTCGTCGGGAAAAACCAATTGGTGATCAGGTTGCCGCTCCGGCCAGCCTGGAACAGCTCAAGTATCACTGCCATTTAGAATGCCCCCTGTTGTGCCTGGATCATTTCCGCTATCTGCTCGAACATGATGTCCCCGTTGGCGTCTGTGTAGTCGCCACGCTCCAGGATGATCGGCGCGATGACGACCGTCCCGCCACCGCCGCCGTCTCGATAGTTCCGCGCCTCGTTGCGCGGTAGGACCGCCTCGCCCTGGTGGAGATATGCCAGGCCAGTCTGCGCCACGTATGGCGTGCCGGCTGCGCGCCCTGGAACGTCGGGAGTGCCGCCACCGACGGCGACGTCGCTGGTACGCGACGAAATGTACTCCTGGATGATCCGCGTGCGCTTCTCTGTCGGGATGTTTGCAAGCATGGTGAGGTATGCGCCTGTGCGGTTCTGAGCCGTCGTCATCCCCGTCTGCGTGATCTTCGTGTCAACGGCTGTCGGCACCTCGGCGAGCGCCCCGCTGTATTTCTCCGTTGCGCCCTGCGCCTCTGTTGCGGCCCCGCTCGTGCCAATGAGCGATTCGGCCAGCGCCAGCTCCCTCTCTGCGGCCGCCGCGGCAGATGCAGCCAGCGCCACTTCTCCGTCTTGCAAGAAATTCGCAGAGTCGGCGGCTAATTGCTGCCAGTTGGCCAGGTGTTCGAGTGCGCTAACCTGGTTGCCATAGGAAATCGAGGCGTTCTCCACGGACGTGATAAGCGCATTGCTTGCCACGGTCGCCCGCGCCTCAGCCTCTGAGACCAGGCCAGTGTCTAGCGCCAGTTGCACGATTTCGGTGTCAGTCGCGCCAGCAGCAATAGCGGCCTCGGACATTGCCTTCCACATTCCCTTGGTGCTCACGTCAACATCGTACAGTGCCGCTGCAAGATCAGTCGCGGCATCGGCCATATCGCGGGCCGCCTGTTCCGCCTCTAGCGTTGCCAGTGCAGCCGACCGTGCCTCTCTCTCCATCGCGTCGAATGCCGAGCCAGCGTTGCTTATCCCGCCGGCCATCGAGCCCACGGCGAAGAATACCCTATCCGACGATTCGACCACCTGCACATTGGAAAGATCAACGTCTGCCATCCGCGCCCGGTAGTCGGCCATCGCGCCAGTGGCGATGTTGTACCGCGTGGTCAGGTCGCCAATCGTGCCGTTCATCAGCGCCATGTGGACTTCGTTCGCGCCGTAGGCGTCGGCCATCATGTCCAGCTCGTCGCGATTCTCTCTGGCTACTCTGAGGAAGTCGCCCAAGCTGCCGACTATCTCCCCGACCGCCGGGGCCAGTTCTTGGCTGATCTCGTTTGCCGTCTCTTTGATCTCCACCTTGAACCGCGCGAATGCGTCTGTTGCACTCTCGGTGTTGCCGCCGACCTGATCGATCAGCACCTCGCCTGCGGCAAGTGCGGCGTTAAGCAGCGCCTGCTGTTTGTCGGTAGCCGTCAGCGCCTCGACGGTCACGCCAAGGCTTGCGGCATAGGCCTCGTTCGCCTCGCCGACTTTGATGACCAGGCCGGTGTTGTCCAGGATCAGCGGAGAACTGCGCTTGATGCCGCGCGCCAGCGACTCATACAAGAACGTCGTGCTACCGAGCGATGGATTCAGCTTGTTGGCGGCCTTGGCAATCTCCAGGAGCTGCGGGGCGGCATTGACCATGCTGATAGCCAGTTCGCTAGACGCACCAGCAACCAGCGTCATCGTCGCGCTCATCAGATCCATTTCTGACACGGTGCCGCCGACGGCGGCCGTCATCTGCGCCAGGATGTCCGGAGCCGCGCCGAGGTTGTTCATCAGCATGTCGAACGACTCAGTGGTCTGCGTGACCACCGCGCCAGCCTCTCCCATCTTGTAGAGCGCGGCAGCAACTCCGGCAACAGCGGCGCCCATAATAAGCGCCTCTCTGCCCATTCCTCGCAGCGCGCTGCCGATCTTCTCGGTGCCGTCTGATGCGGTCTTTGCCTCAGCTCCCAGCTTCTTGACTTCGCCAGAGACGGTACGCAGTTCAGCACTGGCCTTGTCGGTCGCCTTGATAACTATGTCTATCGCTCTATTGCTTGCCATGTGCCTCCCGTAGCTGCGTCACCTGCGACACGATCGCCCATTGCGATTTGTTTGTCTTCGCCCACGCTGCCCAGTTATTTGACGCGCGGAACGACTGGAACGCACCGTAGACGTTGAGCGCGGCGCGGCAGCGTAGCATCTCGCCCGCTATCTGGTCGCGAAGTCCACCGGGCTCTGGAAGCGCGTGAAAGCGCTCCATCTCCCAGCCCAACATAAGTTCTGGCGGCGGCTGCCCGTTGCCCTCGGCGCAAGCCGCCGCCGCCAGAATCATTCCCCCGGCAACTCCCAGGCTGCTACGATGATGTCGTTTGTCTGCTGTG
>DATKUQ010000503.1:0-4396 GCA_035530495.1 Burkholderiales bacterium | reverse complement strand
ATGATGATGGCGATCGGCCAGGGCGCGCAATTCATGGTGGACCAGTCGATCGCCTCGATGGGGAGCAACCTGTTCATCGTCCTGTCGGGCTCGACCACCGCGGGCGGCGTGCGCCTCGGTTCCGGCGCGACGCCGACGCTGACCGCGGCCGACGCCGACGCGATTGCGGAACTCCCGTCCATCCGGGCGGTGGCCCCGGTGTCCCCCGGCAGCGCGCAACTGGTGTACGGTGCCAACAACTGGGCGACCTCCGTCATGGGAACGACGCCGAGCTACCTCGACGTACGCGACTGGCCGGTCACCTCCGGCAATGTTTTTTCCGATTCGGACGTGCGCGCCGGGAGCCGCGTCGTCCTGCTCGGCCGAACGGTAGTGAAGAACCTGTTCGTCGACGAAGATCCGGTAGGCAAAACGATACGCGTCAAGCAAAGCCCGTTTCAGGTGATCGGCGTGCTCGCGGCCAAGGGCCAAAGCCTGGACGGGCGTGACCAGGACGACACTGTGTTGATTCCCGTGACCACGGCGCAGAGAAAGGTGTTCGGCAGCCGCTTCCCCGGCACCGTGCGCTTCATCATGGCGCAGGCGACGTCGGCGGAGGCGATGGCGGTGGCGGAGCGGGACATGGCGCAGCTCCTGCGCCAGCGCCATCACCTGCCCGACAGGGCGGACAATGACTTCGACATTCGCAACCTGACCGCGCTCGCCAATGCGCAGGCGGAAACGACGCGCGTGATGTCGCTGATGCTCGGCGCGATCGCGTCGATATCGCTGCTGGTGGGCGGCATCGGCATCATGAACATCATGCTGGTCTCGGTGACCGAGCGCACGCGCGAAATCGGCATCCGCGTGGCCATCGGCGCGCGCGAGCGCGACATCCGGCTCCAGTTCCTGCTCGAGGCGATCATCATCTCGGTCGTCGGCTGCTTCGTCGGCGTGATCCTGGGCGTGGGCGCCGCAGTGGCGGTCAATTTGCTGGCGAAGCTCGCCGTGGTAATCACCGGCGCCTCGGTCATGCTCGCATTCTGCGTCGCCGCCGCGGTGGGGATTTTTTTCGGGTTCTACCCGGCCAACAAGGCAGCGCGGCTCAAGCCGATCGACGCGCTGCGATACCAGTGATTCCGGCGCCCATGGGCGCGGCAACTTCGCCACCGGCCGGCACGCGGCTGCGCCGGACGCGCCGCCGGAAGGCGAGGATACGGGCAAGCGCGATGAATCCGGCTGATCGATACCGCTTGCGCAGCATTTCGGTTGCGGGAAGCGGCGCCGCGGGTGAAAATCGGGCCAGCGGCAGAATGAGTAGCCGGGGCCGAACGAGTATTCCGTGTGCTCGGCCATCGGATCGACGCGAATGCGGAGCTCACGGGACATTTCCGGACACGGCCGAAATATCGAAGCGCAGGCATTGATGGGGAAATTCATGCAGAAATTTGCGTCAGGGCGCAGCAGTTTCGGCCGCAGCGCGCCCTTTGTTGCGGTCCTGTTGCTGGCTTACGCGGGCCTTAGCCATGCGGCGCTTGGCGGGCTCCCGGAGCAGTTCAACACCGAGGGCAACACGGCCGTATCGAGCGTGTCGACCACAATGCCGAACTATGTCGTGCGCGATACGACGCTGGCGACGGGTACGCACGTGCGCGAATATATTGCGGCCGACGGGATCGTGTTTGCCGTCGCCTGGGACGGACCCGTCCTGCCCGAGCTAAAGACATTGCTGGGCAAATACTATGACGTAATGACGGCGGAATCGAAAGGGATGCCCAAGGCAGGCCGCTCGTACATAAGCGTCAACCTTCCCGGGGTCGTGATCTACTCGGGCGGCCATATGCGCGCCTTCGAAGGCAGCGCCTGGATCCCGGCGCAATTGCCGACCGGCTTCAACGCCGACGACGTGCGCTGATATGTTGAAACCGCCGCCGATGAATACCCGCCAGCATCACCCGCGCGTACGTGGTTTCCTGCAGCTTGCCGCAGCCGCCGCATGCCTGCTGCTCGCCTCCTGCGGAGGCGGTGGAGGAGGAACTTCGACCGCGAGTTCTTCCACGAACCCAGCCGCCAGCAATCCGCCCATTGTCAGTCTGTCCTTTGCGCCGCCGAGCGTGGCGGCGGGCCAAGCGACGACGCTCAGCTGGTCCGCGACCGATGCGACTTCCTGCACCGCGTCGGGCGCCTGGACCGGCGACCAAAGCACCAGCGGCAGCGTCATCATCACCACGATCGCGGGCAGCTACACCTACAGTCTCACCTGCACCGGCGCAGGCGGCACTGCGAGCGGGTCGGCGACGCTCAGCGTAACGGACCTCAGCGGCAACGTGACACCCGTGGTCGTCGACAGCGGGCCCCCTGGCGTCGGCCGCCTCATCAACGTGCCGTTCGTAAGCGTTACCTTGTGCACGCCCGGCACCTCGGCCTGCCAAACCATCGATCACGTGCTGCTCGACACCGGATCCTACGGCCTGCGCATCATCTCGGGGGTGCTCGACGCCTCGCTGGCACTGCCCGCAGTCACCGGCCCCGGCGGCAATCCGGTGGGCGAATGCGCCCCGTTCGTCAGTTTTTCTGTCTGGGGTCCGGTGCGTCGGGCAAAGGTGCAAATCGCCGGAGAAACCGCGGCGTCCGTGCCGGTGCAAGTAATCGACGATACCGCGTTCACGGGCGCACCGCCCGGTTGCAGCGGCACCGTGGGCACAGTGGCCGCACTCGGCGCCAAAGGCATACTCGGTGTCGGCGTGCTGAACCAGGACTGCGGCCCCGGCTGCACGACAACGGTCGCCAATGGATACTATTATGAATGTACCGCATCGAATTGCACCGGCAGCACGATGGCGCTTGCCGACCAGGTGTCGAACCCGGTGGCCGCCTTCGCCAAGGACAACAACGGCGCCGCCCTGGTAATGCCCGCGGTTGCCGCCGGCGGCGCGGCCACGCTTACGGGCACGCTTATCTTCGGCATCGACACCCAGGCCAACAACAACGTCGGCTCCGCCACAGTCTATATGACAGACAGCAAAGGCAATTTCATCACCACGTACAAGGGCACTTCGCTGACGTCGAGCTTCCTGGACAGCGGCTCGAACGGTTTGTTCTTTCCCGATCCGACCATCCCGGCGTGCTCCGCAACAGGGAGTTTCAGCGGCTTCTATTGTCCGGCCACTACGCTTTCGCTGTCCGCCGTGAACACCTCTGCCGACGGTACCGTTTCAGGCACGGTCGCCTTTACCATCGAGGATCCGCAGACGCTCGGCACCACGATCAAGGCTGCCTCGATTGGCGGCAACCTCGGAAATCCTTTCCGCCCCACGAGCTTCGATTGGGGCCTGCCCTTCTTTTTCGGCCGCACCGTGTTCGTCGCCATCGACGGCGCGAGCACCGCGCACGGCACCGGGCCTTACTGGGCCTACTAACGCAGGCGCGGCCCGCGGCACGTCGCGTCTGCCGCAGCTCGGCTCGCGCACGCCGGGCGCTCGGTTCCTCGTTCGGAGCGCGGCCTCGAGACCGCGGTCAAAGCATGGGCCGCTTATACTGGCAAAGCGCGAACGGCGAAATTTCGAATCCCGATGTAACGATTTTGCCCGCAGCAGCGAACTGTCTACGAGCCCGTAAGAAATTGCGGGGTAGCGCCGACTAAAGCGGCAAGCCATTTGCGGAGACCCCCATGCACGCCACCCTGCACCTGCTCGCAAGCACCGATTTCCCGCGCCTGCGCCGTCGCGCCATCGACACGCTGCAGCTGAACCTCGGCTATCGCTGCAACCAGAGTTGCGTGCATTGTCACGTCAACGCGGGACCGAACAGAAAAGAAGAGATGACCGGCGAAACCATAGCCGCCGCGATCGATGTTCTCGCCGCCAGCCCGGAGATCACCAGCGTCGATCTCACCGGGGGCGCGCCCGAGCTGAACCGCCATTTCCGCCGGCTGGTGATCGCGGCGCGGACGCGCGGCCTGCGCGTGATCGACCGCTGCAACCTGACCATACTGCAGGAGCCCGGCCACGAAGACCTGGCGGAATTCCTCGCGGCCCATAGCGTCGAGATTGTCGCCTCCCTGCCCTGCTATCAGGAAGAAAACGTCGACCGGCAGCGCGGCAACGGCGTCTTCGAGGCGAGCATCAAGGGGCTCAGGCGGCTCAATGCGCTCGGCTACGGCCGTGCCGGTAGCGGCCTCGTCCTCAACCTGGTCTACAACCCGCAGGGCGCCAGCCTGCCGCCGGCGCAGGCCGCGCTGGAAGCCGATTACAAGCGCTACCTGGGCGAACGCTACGGCGTCGTCTTCGACCATTTGTTTACGCTCGCCAACATGCCGATCCAGCGCTTCGGCAGCATGCTGATCTCCAAGGGACAGTTCAACAGCTACATGACGACCCTGCGCGCAGCGCACCGCGAAGAGAACCTGGAACAGGTG
>DATKUQ010000502.1:0-6036 GCA_035530495.1 Burkholderiales bacterium | reverse complement strand
CGGTAAAGGCTTTCGCTCCGGATGCCTTCGTAGTAGGCTGCGCTTGGCAGCGTCCGCGGCCCGGCCCCTCGCATCGCGCCCGCGCGCATCGAGCTGTCCTTCGACATGCAACCGGAGTTGGGAGACCCCAATCATGATCCTCGAAATAGCAGACATCCGAATCAAACCCGGAACGCAAGCGGCGTTCGAAATGGCGATCGCGAAAGGCGTCGGCGACGTGATTCAGAAAGCGGAGGGGTTCATGGGGCACAAGGTCAACAGGGGAATCGAGTCGCCGGAGCGCTACGTGCTGATGGTTTATTGGCAGACGCTGGAAAACCACACCGTGGACTTTCGTCAGTCGGCCGCTTTTGCGGAATGGCGCGCCTTGGTTGGCCCGTATTTCGCCGCTCCGCCCCTGGTCGAGCATTTCGAGCTGTTGTCCAATTCGGGGTGAACGAGGGCCCCGGTCCGGAGTCGCGCCCCTATGCTGAACCTCAGCGGGTGCCAGGGGTGGCGCTTGGGCGGAAGGGGGAAACTTTAGAACGGTCATTGTTTGATCTCGGTCAACGCTTTGCCGGAATGTTCGTTTATATTGGCGACTATAACTTTCTTCTTAATTCTTAATTCTTAACACGGCGAGGAGCGACGATATGAAGTTTGCGGGAATATTGGCGGTATTTGTAGCGTTGATGCTATCAATCGGGAATGTCATGGCGGTTCCGCCCGGGAAGACAGTCGAGTTCGCGAGCCCGATGGGCAAGGTGACTTTCGACGGCGCGGTTCACGCGAAGGCGGGGTTGAAATGCGCCGATTGCCACATCAAGCCCAAGCTGTTTGAAATGAAGAAAGGCGGCGACAAGATAACCATGGCTGCCATCAACGAAGGCAAGTTCTGTGGCGCCTGCCATAACGGCACGAAGGCATTTGCCACCAAGAATGCGGCCGATTGCAAGAAATGCCATAAGAAATAGTTTCGCCAGACCAGGCAAATAGGGCGACAGTCATGTCGCCCTTTTTTGTTTGTGCGGAGCCGATCGCACGCGCGCGCCTGGGAGACCACTTCCTCTACACAGGCCTGTAGTTTTAAGCCCGCCCGGCTCGCGAGCCGGGCGGGCTTGCGCCGTCCTCCACGCGCCAGCCGCCAGCCAGTTCGCCCAAAGCGGCGGTGGCGGCGTCCTGCTCCGAAGGCGCCGCGCTCAGTCGGACCGGCATTATGGCGCAGGTGCCGGAAGCTGCCTGGTGGCCACCAGGCGGCAGTTTGATCGCTCGCTCCATAAAACAGGTCCAACTGGCTGCTTTTGCAGCTCATCCATTTGGTCTATTGACGGCTCTTCCGCACAGTCGTCCAATAACTGCCAAGGGCAAAGCCGCCGAAAGGCGGCGACGCAAAGCTACTGGCCTAAACGCTCGATAAGGGCGCATGGCAGCGTGGTTGCCGGCGAAAAGCCGTCATTCCGCATGCAGCCGTCTTGCCGCGTCGCCTTTCCTGAGCAAAACCACGACGGGAGTGTTCGTCATGCTACGCGTTGACCAAAACACGACTCCACCTTTCTGGACGTCGAGGGTTTGGCAGTTTCAGCTGGCAATCGCAATGGTGAGGCTGGTCGGACAACGCCACTCCGGCGAAATCGAGCCGCTTGAGCAGTACATGTGCTATTGGCTCGGCTTCAACAACATCTGCGTCACGATCGCGAACGAACAAGGATGCCGTCCGGCACTTCTGACGTCGGGGAGGCGTCCGCAACTGGAGCAGATTGGGGAGTTCAGCATGCCCAAGGTGCGCATGCCGGACGAAGGCGAGCAGCTCGAGGTCGTCAATAGAGTGCTTTCGCCGCAGCTAAAGGAAAAATTGATTCTCCACAGAAGCACGCGCTTCTTCGTAAATCGGCTACCGCGATTTGAGGGGGAGGAGTTGACCGTGGATGTCAGGGGCCAGCGCTTGAACGGCGTGTTAAATATCGGCCGAACGGTTGATGCCGCCAATCCTGTTTGGTGTCCCATCGACCAGGCCTCGTACTATGCTTACCTTGGCGGCGAACGGACAAGCGAACGCAGGGACAAATTGGGCAAGGAAATTCTCGCCGTGCTTTGGACCGTAGGGAAAAACCGCTTCCATGGCGGAAAGCGTACCGACGATGCATCGATCCGCAACGTTGTGGAACACGCCTTGCCTCTGCTGAAAGAAGTGGTCAACTCGTTTGTGAGCGCGCCCGGGCGCGATGCGTCTAGGACGCATAGCACCCCGAATCTTTAGTCAGTCGAAGAACTCCGCCGTCACATGACCCGCGATGGCTCTTTTATGCGCGCTTGCGGCGCAAGGTCAGGATTTACAAAATGAAGCGCGGCGCCGTGATAGGCCACAGTGCAGTCGCAATGCGGCAAATAGAGCCTGTTGCGTCCCGGGGGGTGAAATAATGCGGGGATCTCGAACGCGGACTGCAGACAGAATGATTAGCAAATGCCTGTAACAGCTGCGTTCATATCGCTGAAATATCTATAAATTACAATATATATCAGCGACATATAAGAATCTGGTGGCGAATCCGTGATTCGAACACGGGACCTGCGGATTATGATTCCGTCGCTCTAACCGGCTGAGCTAATTCGCCAAGCGAAGGCGCGGATTATCCTCGCGCCGCACCGCTCCTGTCAAGCGTCGTACTTGCTATGCGACTGAATCCAGGAAGAAAAAATAAGCGTGCGCGACCGGGTGCGGATCTGCCGGGGACGCGGCGCAACCCTGAGCCAGTCCATCGTTGCCGCGATTGGTGCTTGTTTGCGGCCTTTGCGTTTAGAATCGCATATGGACTTCGATGTCGTCATTGTCGGCGCGGGCTTGGTCGGCGCGAGTTTTGCCATGGCGCTGCGCGGTGCCGGGCTTAAGCTGGCGCTGATCGAGGCGCAGCCGCCGGTAGTCGTTGCCGACGACTGGGACAGCCGCGTCTATGCCATCAGCCCCGGCAGCGTTGCGTTCCTGCAGAGTATGGGCGTATGGAAGCGGCTGGATCGCAAGCGCATGGGTGCCGTGCACGAAATGCACATCCACGGCGATGTCGCAAACGCGCAGTTGCGCTTTTCTGCCTACGAGGCCGGTGTGGCCGAACTCGCCGCAATCGTCGAGAGCCGGCGTCTGCAATCGGAGCTATGGCAGGGGCTGGAACACCAGCACGAATTGGAACTCATGTGCCCGGAACGCTGTACGGCGCTGCAGCTGCGCGAGGGCGCAGCCGAACTCAGCCTGGCCAGCGGCAGAACCCTGCAAGCGAGGCTGGTGGTTGCGGCTGATGGCAAGCGTTCCTGGGCGCGGCAGGCGGCCGGGATCGCTGCAGAGTTAATACCCTACGGGCAGATGGGCTTGGTGGCGAATTTCGCCTGCGCGCGGCCACACCACAACACGGCGTTCCAATGGTTTCGCGGCGACGGCATCCTAGCTTATCTGCCGCTGCCGGGGCAGCGCATGTCGATGGTGTGGTCTACGCCTGATGCCCACGCCGCAGAACTCCTTGACCTGCCGGCGGATGCGCTTTGTGCCCGGGTGGCCGAGGCCGGCATAGGCGCGCTGGGGGAGCTCAGCCTGTTGTCGCCCGTACTTCAGTTTCCGCTCGCGCGGCTGCGCGCGGCGCGCCTGGCCGCGCCGCGCATCGCTTTGATCGGCGATGCCGGCCACTTGGTACATCCACTGGCGGGGCAGGGCGTCAATCTCGGTTTTGGCGATGCCCGTGTTCTGGCCCAGGTGCTGATGCAGCGTGAACAATTTCGCGATCCGGGTGATATTCGACTGCTGCGGCGCTATGAGCGCGCCCGCGCCGAAGATATACTCGCGTTTGCCTGGGTAACCGACGGATTACAGCGGCTGTTCGCAGTACCTGGCGCCGCTGCAGGCAAGCTGCGCAACGCGGGATTGAACTTGAGCAACGAACTGACAGTCGTAAAAAACTTGCTGATCCGCCGCGCCCTGGGCTGAGGCATTAATCAAAGGAATCTTATGTTCAAGCGCTTAGTAGTCCTCGTTGTTCTTGGCTCGTCGCTGGCGCTGGCACAGGCCGCCGAACCCGCAGGCAAGTTCGCCACCGAGAACGTCATCAAGCACACTCTCGAAGATCGCTTGGGCGGGGCCAAGATCGACTCGGTGATCAAGACCCCGTACCTCGGGCTGTACGAAGTGCATATAGGTTCCGAGATTATCTACACTGACGCGAAGATGAACTACATTTTTAACGGCAGCATCATCGACGTGAAGACCATGGAGAACCTGACGCAGAAGCGCTTGAGCGAGCTGAACGCCATTTCGTGGAATGACTTGCCGCTCGATGCCGCTTTCAAAACTGTGCACGGCAAGGGCAAGCGCGTGCTGGCGGTTTTCGTCGACCCCAACTGCCCCTATTGCAAGCGTTTCGAGAAAGAACTGGTCAAGGTCGACGATATCACCGTCTACACTTTCCTTTTTCCGATCTTGTCGCAGGATTCGCACCAGAAGGCGCAGGCGATCTGGTGCTCCGCCGACAAGTCCAAGGCCTGGAGCGATTGGATGCTGAACGGCAAGGTGCCGGTGGCGGCGAAGTGCGACACGCCGATCGCGCAAAACCTGGCGTTCGCGCGCAAAAACAACATCACTGGCACGCCGACGCTCATATTCGCCAACGGCCAGCGCGTGCCCGGTGCGATTTCGGCGGAGCGGCTGGAGAAGATGCTCGCGCTGAACGAAAAAAAATAGCGCATTGCTGGCGCAGGAGCCGTCGAGCGGTCTGAATCACCTTCACGCCCGCCGGTCCGTTCGCAGCTATTGCGGCAGTGGATAATCCCGCGGCAGCAGTACCCACATCCTGGCGCTCTGGCGCATGCGCCCCGCCTGCGCGCCCGCGGCATCGCCGAAACCCCAGAAGTAATCGGCGCGCACCGCGCCGCGGATCGCGCCCCCGCTATCCTGAGCAAGCACCAGTCGCTGGAGCGGTAACGAGCTGCCAGGCCAGCTGGTGGCCAGGAATACGGGTGCGCCCAAGGGAATAAAACGCGGGTCGACGGCGATGGAGCGCTCCGGCGTGAGCGCCACGCCCAGGGCGCCCACGGGGCCGTCTGCGCTGGAACCGTCTCCAGTTGGGGGCGTCGGCAATTCGCGGAAGAAAACGTAGCTCGGGTTCTGGTCGAGCAGCGCTTGCACTTTTGTCGGATGGGCCACGCCCCAGGCCTTGATGCCCTGCATCGAAGCGTCTTCCGGCTTCAATTCACCCTGCTCGACCAAATAGCGTCCGATGGATTTGTACGGCTGGCCGTTCTGGTCGGCGTATCCCACGCGCACCAGCTCGCCCGAGGGCAGCTGCACCCGGCCAGAGCCCTGAACCTGCAGAAAGAACAGGTCCACGGGATCGTCCACCCAGAGCAGTACCTTGCCGGCGAGGGAGGGCAGCCCGCGCTCGATCTCGGCGCGCGGGTAATACGGCACCACGCGCCGGCCTTCGAGCCGTCCGCGCAGGCGCAGGTGCTTCAGTTCCGGATCGATCGCCGCCAGATCGACGGTCAGCAGGTCATCCGGCGCAGCATAGAGCGGATACCGGTACGGCCCCTCCTTGATGCGGCTGCCGCGCAGCAGCGGTTCGTAGTAACCGGTGGCAAGTCCCTGCACGCTGCCGTCGGCGTCGGCTACCCGGTAGGGCAGGAATTGCGACTCGAAGAACTTGCGCACCGAGGCGGTTTTCGGCAGCCGCTCGGCCAGCGCGCAGCTCTCGTGCCAAGCCGTTTGCGCCTGGAGTCGGGTGCAACTGCGCAAGAAAGCCGGCCATGCGGCGCGCAGATCGTCGTCCGTCCAGCCCGGCAGGTCGGACCAGCTCACCGCCTTCAGGGTCTTCGCCTTGGGCGGCGCGGGCGTGGGCGCCGGGCATACCGGGCAGATGGGGCAGGACGCGACCGCAGGGCTGGGCTTAACCGCCGTCGGCGCGACCGGCCGCACGGTGGTGCAGGCGGCGAGCAACGCGAGCAGCACCGCCGCCGCGAGCGCGCGCCATGAGCTTATGAGGCACGCCATCGGAGACGGAGTAAAGCTACGCATGGGGATTTTTT
>DATKUQ010000501.1:0-3642 GCA_035530495.1 Burkholderiales bacterium | reverse complement strand
ACATGTACGAGGCGGTGTCCGGGGCGCGCGTGCATGCGGCCTATTACCGCCCGGGGGGCGTGTACCGCGATCTGCCCGACGTCATGCCGCGCTACGAAAAGTCCAAAGTCCATGGCGCCGACGCCGTGGCGAAACTCAACGATAACCGCTCCGGCAGCCTGCTCGACTTCATCGAGGATTTCACCGAGCGTTTCCCAACGCACATAGACGAATACGAAACACTGCTCACCGACAACCGCATCTGGAAACAGCGCACGGTCGGTATCGGCGTGCTCTCGCCGGAGCGCGCGATCGAGCTCGGATTCACCGGCGTGATGCTGCGCGGCTCGGGGGTCGAGTGGGATCTGAGAAAGAAACAACCCTACGAAGTCTATGACCGCATGGACTTCGACATCCCGGTCGGCGTGAACGGCGATACCTATGACCGTTACCTGTGTCGGGTGGAGGAACTGCGCCAGTCCAACCGCATCATCCGGCAGTGCGTCGAATGGCTGCGCGCGAATCCGGGCCCGGTGATCGTCGATAATCACAAGATCGCGCCCCCGCCGCGTGCCGAGATGAAGGGCAGCATGGAAGACCTGATCCATCATTTCAAGCTCTTCACCGAGGGTTTCCGCGTCCCCGCAGGCGAGGTCTACGCCGCAGTCGAGCATTCCAAGGGCGAGTTCGGCATCTATCTGGTATCCGACGGCGCGAACAAGCCCTACCGTGTGAAAGTCCGCGGTGCCGGCTTCAATCACCTCCAGGGACTGGACGAGATGTCGCGCGGCCACATGATCGCCGACGTGGTCGCGATCATCGGCACGCTGGACTTCGTGTTCGGCGAAGTCGACAGGTAATCGGCAAGAAATGCAATTTGGTGGATGACATGTTAAGCGCAGAAGCATTGAAGAAAATCGATCGCGAGATCGCCAAATTTCCGGCCGAGCAGAAGCAGTCGGCGGTGATCGCGGCGCTTGCCATCGCGCAGGACGAAAAGGGATGGCTCGCTACCGAGACCATGGATTTCGTCGCGCAATACCTCGGCATGCCGCCGATCGCGGTGTACGAAGTCGCGAGTTTCTACAATATGTACAACCTCGAGCCCGGCGGCAGGCACAAAGTCACGGTCTGCACCAATCTGCCTTGCGCGCTCTCCGGCGGGGCCGATGCCGCCGAGCACCTGAAGCATCGCCTCGGGGTCGATTTCAACGAGACCACCGCCGACGGCCGCATCACGCTCAAGCAGGGCGAGTGCATGGGCGCCTGCGGCGACGCGCCGGTGCTGCTGGTAAACAACAAGCGCATGTGCAGCCGCATGTCGCACGACAAGCTGGACCAACTGTTGGCGGAGCTGAAGTGATGCTCGACTACGGTCCCGATGCGATCCTGATGAAGGGCCTTGACGGCTCGAACTGGCACCTCAAGGACTACGAGGCGCGCGGCGGCTATGCCGCGCTGAAGAAGATTCTCGGCGAAAAGATCGCACCCGATGCGGTGGTCGCGGAAGTGAAGAAATCGGGCCTGCGCGGCCGCGGCGGCGCCGGCTTTCCGGCCGGGCTGAAGTGGAGCTTCATGCCCAAGCAGTACACCGGGCCCAAGTATCTCGTGTGCAACACCGACGAGGGCGAACCGGGCACGTTCAAGGACCGCGACATCATCCGCTACAACCCGCACATGCTGATCGAGGGCATGATCATCGCCGCGTACGCGATGGGCACGGCGGTCGGCTACAACTACATCCACGGCGAAATCTGGGCGGAATACGAGCTGTTCGAGCAGGCGCTGGAGGAGGCGCGCGCCGCCGGCTACCTCGGCAACAACATCCTCGGCGCCGATTTCTCGTTCGAGCTGCATGCGGTCCACGGTTGGGGCGCCTACATCTGCGGCGAGGAAACCGGCCTGCTCGAGTCGATCGAAGGCAAGAAGGGGCAGCCGCGCTTCAAGCCGCCGTTCCCGGCAAGCTTCGGTTTGTATGGCAAGCCCACCACCATCAACAATACCGAGACCTTCGCCGCGGTGCCCTGGATCATCAACAATGGCGGCGATGCCTTTCTCGCGCTGGGCAGGCCGAACAACGGCGGCACCAAGATCTTCTCCATCTCGGGCCATGTCAACCGGCCGGGTAACTACGAGGTGAGGCTGGGCACGCCGTTCGCGACGCTGCTGGAGATGGCGGGCGGGATGCGCGGCGGCCGGAAAATCAAAGCGGTGATTCCGGGCGGCTCCTCGGCGCCGGTGCTGCCGGGGCAAATCATGATGCAGACCGACCTGGATTACGACTCCATCGCCAAGGCGGGCTCGATGCTCGGCTCGGGTGCGGTGATCGTGATGGACGAAACCACCTGCATGGTGCGCGCGCTGGAGCGACTGTCGTATTTCTATTTCGAGGAGTCCTGCGGCCAGTGCACGCCCTGCCGCGAGGGCACCGGCTGGATGTACCGCGTGGTACACCGCATCGAGCACGGCAAGGGGCGCCAGGAAGACCTGGACCTGCTCACCAACGTGGCCGACAACATCGCCGGGCGCACGATTTGCGCCTTGGGGGATGCGGCGGCTCTGCCGGTGAAAAGCTTCGTTACCCACTTCCGCGACGAATTCCAGTATCACATCGACCACAAGCGCTGCCTGGTGAGCGTTCCCGGCGGCTACTTCACCGCTGCGCCCGCGCCGTCCGAGAAGGCGGCCTGAGAACAACATGCCCAAAGTAGAAATAGACGGCCGGCAGATCGAGGTGCAGAACGGTGCGACCGTGATGGACGCAGCCAACGCGCTCGGCATCCAGATCCCGCACTTCTGCTATCACAAGAAGCTGTCGATTGCAGCCAACTGCCGCATGTGCCTGGTGCAGGTGGAGAAGGCGCCCAAGCCGCTGCCGGCCTGCGCCACGCCGGTCACCGATGGCATGAAGGTGTTCACCGACTCCGACTATGCCAAGACCGCGCAGAAGGCGGTGATGGAGTTCCTGCTGATCAACCACCCGCTTGACTGCCCGATCTGCGACCAGGGCGGCGAATGCCAGCTGCAGGACCTCTCAGTGGGGTATGGCGCCGGCGCTTCACGCTACCACGAAGAGAAGCGCGTGGTATTCCACAAGAACGTCGGCCCGCTGATTTCGATGGAGGAGATGACCCGCTGCATCCACTGCACCCGCTGCGTGCGCTTCGGCCAGGAGATCGCCGGCGTGATGGAGCTCGGCATGATGGGGCGCGGCGAGCATGCGGAAATCGTGTCCTTCGTCGGACACACGGTCGATTCCGAGCTTTCCGGCAACATGATCGACCTGTGCCCGGTGGGCGCGCTCACCAGCAAGCCGTTCCGCTACAGCGCCCGCACCTGGGAACTCGCGCGCCGGAAATCGGTGAGTCCGCACGACAGCCTCGGTTCCAACCTGATCGTGCAAACGATGGCGAACAAGGTCATGCGCGTGCTGCCTCTGGAAAACGAGGAACTGAACGAATGCTGGCTGTCGGATCGCGACCGCTTTGCCTACGAGGGGCTGAATTCCGCCGATCGCCTGACGCAGCCCATGCTCAAGATAGAAGGCAGGTGGCAGGAAGTGGACTGGCAACAGGCGCTGGCCGCGGTGGCGAAGGGCCTGAAAAATGTCCGCGAGCAGCATGGCCCGCAGGCGCTGGGCGCATTGGCCGCGCCGCACTCCAC
>DATKUQ010000500.1:0-7469 GCA_035530495.1 Burkholderiales bacterium | reverse complement strand
CGCCGGTAGAGTATAGCGAGGCGCAGCTCGAATCCTTGCATCAACTGCTCGCTGCAGCGCGCGATGCCGCCGGCGAGCGCGAGGCGATTTCCGTTGCCATCGGCCGCATGTACGCGATCGCGGGCGAGCAGACGCCGGTGTGGCGCGACAAGGGAGGCAATTACGCCGACGGCGGGGAGAACGGAAAAATGGACTGCATCGACCATTCTACCGATACCACCGCCTTCCTGAGGCTGTTGCAGGCACGCGGCTGGCTCAGGTACCACGAAGTGCTGGGGCGTATCATGCGCCGCCGTTTCTTGATCTCCGAGCACTGGGCGGCGCGCATCCGCGACAGGAAAACGCAAAAGGTCTATGTCGTCGACAGCTGGTATTTCGACAACGGCCATCCCGCGCTGGTAATGCCGGTCGAGGATTGGCGCGCCGGAAAAACCCCCTATGTCCAATAACAAAGTCATCGTCGGCATGTCCGGCGGAGTCGACTCGGCGGTGGCGGCGCTTTTGTTGAAGCGCGCCGGCTTCGAGGTCGTCGGCCTGTTCATGAAAAACTGGGAGGACGACGATGATGACGCGTATTGCTCGACGCGCCAGGACCTGATCGACTGCGCCGCGGTCGCCGATGTGATCGGCATCGAACTGGAGGCGGTGAATTTCGCCGCCGAGTACAAGGAGCGCGTGTTCAGCGCATTCCTCACCGAGTACCAGGCCGGACGCACGCCCAATCCGGACGTGCTGTGCAACGCCGAAATCAAATTCAAGGCCTTTCTCGATCACGCGCTCGCGCTCGGCGCCGGGCGCATCGCCACCGGGCACTACGCCGGCGTCCGTCGTGTGGACGCCGGCGTTGGTGATAGGGGTGCCGGCGTCCGTCGTGTGGACGGCGGCGTTGGTGATAGGGGTGCCGGCGTCCGTTATGTGGACGGCGGCGTTGGTGATAGCGGTGCCGGCATGCGCGAAGTCCGCGACGGAGAAAATGCGGGCCGCTACGAGCTGCTCAAGGCGGCGGACAGAAGCAAGGACCAGAGTTATTTCCTGCACCGCCTGAGCCAGGCGCAACTCGCCCGGACGGTGTTTCCCTTGGCGCAGCTGCAGAAGACCGAGGTGCGCAGGATCGCCAGGGAAGCTGGCCTGCCGGTGCACGCCAAGAAGGACTCGACCGGAATTTGTTTCATCGGCGAGCGTCCGTTCCGCGAATTTCTCAACCGTTATCTGCCGCGCACGCCCGGTCCGATACGCACGCCCGAAGGCCGGGTGATCGGCGAGCACGTCGGGCTCGCGTTTTACACCATCGGGCAGAGGAAGGGCATAGGCATAGGCGGAGTAAAGGGCGGAGGGAGCGAAGGCGCGGCCTGGTATGTGGCGGGCAAAGACAAGGCGAACAACGTGCTTGTCGTGGTATCCGGCCACGATCATCCGCTATTGCAGAGCAACAGCCTGCGCGCCGCAGACCTTTCCTGGATCAGCGGCAGCGCACCGGATGCGTCGCGGGACTATGCGGCAAAGACGCGTTATCGCCAAGCCGACGCGCGCTGCCATATCGTTCGCGTCGGGGACGATTTCCTCGAACTCGGCTTCGAGCAGCCACAATGGGCGGTCACGCCTGGGCAGTCGGTGGTGCTGTACCAAGGCGAGGTATGCCTGGGCGGCGGGGTGATTCAGTAATGCACGCGGCTGCGGTCGCCGTGGCTGGCGCCCATCGCGGGGGGAATCAGATCTTCTCGGACGAGGTCGGCGCGGCAGCCTGCGTTTCGGGTGGTGCGGTATCGGCGAAGGACGGACGCTCGGCCAGTTTTGCCGCCAGCTTAGCGAGATTCGCGTGCTGCACGCGCCAGTCGTATGAATCGTGGCGAAAATCAAGATAGCCCAGCGCAACGCCGCAGGCGATGTCGGCCAGGGTAAACGTTTTGCCGGTGCACCAAGGCTTGACACCCAGGTCCCTGGCCATCACCGCCACGCCGCGCTCGATCTTGTCCATCTGCCGCTTGATCCCCGTCTCGCTTTTCTGCTTTGCCGGTCGGCGGCGCTCCAGCACCACGGCGACGGCGGCGTCGAGCACGCCGTCGGCCAGCGCTTCCCAGCGCTTGACCTCGATCTTCTCGCGATTGTCCGAGGGGATCAGGCGGCTGATCGGAGACACGCTGTCGAGAAATTCCACGATCACGCGCGAATCGAACAGGGTGCTGTCGTCATCGAGCACCAGCACCGGCACTTTGCCCAGCGGATTGGCGTCGGGCACCCTGGACTTCTCGCTCCAGGGATCGTCCAGGTCGAAGGTGTATTCGATTCGTTTTTCGGCGAGAACGATGCGTGCCTTGCGTACATAGGGGCTGGTGAGTGAACCGAGTAATCTCATCGTAAATTTGCTGCAATTCGTCTTGGGGGGGCAGATTATATCATCGCCGCTGCTTCCCTCAGAGCCACCGAACAAGGGACGCATGATAAGATAACAACATTGCAAATGAGGGGATGTCCCGCAAGGGGCTTCCTTCGGTCGCATCCCCTCATGTTCCCTCTGAGTAGGGCGGCATTTCGGCAATTCCGAAATGTCCGCCGGGTTTTTCTGCGGAATCGTCAAAGACTGCGACATGTCCTCACCGCTTAGCGCGCTCTCGCCCCTGGACGGGCGCTACCACAAGCAGCTCGCCCCGCTCGGCGCCTATTGCAGCGAGGCGGCACTGATCCGCTATCGCGTGCGGGTGGAGGTCGAATGGCTGATCGCACTGGCGCAGGATCCGGATCTGGCCGAGTTGCGTCCCTTTTCCGCCAAGGCGATGACGGAACTGCGGCAGGCGGCGGCCGACTTTGCGGAAGCCGACGCGGCCCGCGTCAAGGAAATCGAGGCGCGCACCAACCATGATGTCAAGGCAGTCGAGTACTGGCTGCGCGAACGCTTCGCTGCGAATGCCGAGGTCGCGGCCGCTGCCGAGTTCATCCATTTTGCCTGCACCTCGGAAGACATCAACAACCTCGCGCATGCATTGATGCTCACCGATGCGCGCGAGAAGGTGATGCTGCCGGCTTTGGACGGTGTGATCGACAAGCTGCGCGCCTTGGCGCACGCGCTCGCGGATGCGCCCATGCTTGCGCGCACCCACGGCCAGGCCGCAACGCCCACCACCCTGGGCAAGGAAATGGCCAATGTCGTGCAGCGCCTGCGCCGCGCGCGCGCGCGCATCGCAGGGGTCAGCCTGACGGGCAAGATCAACGGCGCGGTAGGCAATTACAACGCGCACCTCGCCGCTTATCCGGCGTTCGACTGGGAAGGCTTCGCGCGCAAATTCGTCGAGGCGCTGCGACTGGAATTCAACCCCTACACGACACAGATCGAGCCGCACGACGCGCTGGCCGAGCTGTTCGATGCCTGCGCGCGCGCAAACACCATTCTCATCGATCTGGACCGGGACATTTGGGGTTATGTTTCACTCGGCTATTTCAAGCAGAAACTGGTCGCGGGCGAGGTCGGTTCCTCCACCATGCCGCACAAGGTCAACCCGATCGATTTCGAGAACTCGGAAGGCAATCTGGGATTGGCCAACGCGGTGCTGCGCCACCTGGCGGAGAAGCTGCCGCTGTCGCGCTGGCAGCGCGATCTGACCGATTCGACCGTGCTGCGCAACCTCGGCGTGGCCCTCGGCTACAGCCTGCTCGGCTGGGTTTCCTGCCTCAAGGGCCTGAACAAGCTCGAGGCGAACCCGGCGGCAATGCGCGCCGATCTGGAGGCGACCTGGGAGGTACTCGCCGAGGCGGTGCAGACGGTGATGCGCCGCTACGGTCTGCCGGACCCCTACGAGCAATTGAAGGCACTTACCCGCGGCAAGGGCATCACGCCCGAGTCGCTGCGGCAATTCATCGGGCAACTCGCCATCCCCGAGGCCGAGCGCGAGCGCCTGCTCGCGCTCGCGCCCTGGAGCTACACCGGCAAGGCGGCGGAACTGGCCAAGCGCATCTAGTTGAGGCGACAAGGTCGAGGCCACCAGAAAAGCCAGCCTGGTTGTTCCCGGCGAATCGGCGCTGACGGACCTATAGGAATTGGGTACACTTGCGCCGTTGTATCCACGAGGCGCGGCACGAGACCTCGGAAAAAAAACCAACGCACAGAAGGAGATTTTATGCAGCCATTGCTAAAGCCGTTCGTAGGTCTGGTTCTTGTCGCCGGCATCGCCGGTAGCGCCTCTGCGCAATCGCCGTTTGCCAAGCCGCAGGACGCGATCAAGTATAGACAATCCGCCATGTTCATCATGGGCCAGCAGTTCGGCCGCATCGCCGCCGTGGTCAAGGGCAAGAGACCCTTCGACAAGGCGGAGGTCGCCAGGAGTGCGGCCATCGTCGAGGAAATGTCGAAGCTGCCCTGGGAAGGTTTCGTCGCCGGCACCGACAAGGGCAAGACGCACGCCAAGCCGGATATCTGGACCGAGGCGGCGAAATTCAAATCCCGACAGGAGAAGCTGGAGCAGGAGGCAGCCAAGCTGGCCGAAGTCGCCAAGGGCGGGGATCTTGACGCGATCAAGGTGCAGTTCGGCGCGACAGGCAAAGCCTGCAAATCCTGTCACGACGATTTTAAAAAGAAAGATTGATTTCGCTGCTGCAAAAACAAAAAGGGCCGGTGTGTACACCGGCCCTTTTTTCATTGTGCGCCCAGCATGGGCGCACTCCTGCGGGTGAAAGTCCCGCCGTAAGTTGATCACGATGAACGAAGTGAAGCGCAACTGCATGAGGGTGACTGAGTGTGGGAAGGAAGCGTGGAGCGAAGCTGTGAGCCGATGAACAAGAACCGGATAGAAGGCGCTGCCGAGCAGGGCGAGCGGGCAATGAGCCGCGAAGCTCTCGTGATCAAGGCGAGGTGGCGTAGATCCGGCGGTTGTGCAGTGAAGGAGTGCGTTCTTACCTGGGGAGATCTCGCCTCATGGCTGAAAGGCCGACGTGGCAACACGGAGCGAGAAGTCAGCAGAGGCCGTAGTAGCTGCCGGTACGGGGCGAAGGGCTAAACGAGGAGAAGTGTTCGAGGCCATGTCGATGCAGCAAGCAAGGCGTCAGATGCCCGCGTCAGCGGGGCGGGTAGGCGTAACGCACGGTGAAGCCGGGTGCGATCCTGCCAGCGACGAAGCGCGCCGCACGCGACAGGACACCGAGGGCACAGGGTCGGCGCTGCTGCAAGCGGCGCTGACGAGAGAGAACCTGCGGCAGGCGTTCAAGCGCGTGCGGGCGAACAAGGGGGCGGCGGGCGTGGACGGACTGGACATTGATCAGACCGCCCGCCAACTCGTCACCGCCTGGCCGAGGCTGCGAGAGCAACTGCTGCGGGGGACGTACCGGCCCAGTCCGGTGCGACGGGTAACGATCCCGAAACCAGAGGGTGGCGAGCGCGAGCTTGGCATCCCGACGGTGACGGATCGGCTGATCCAGCAAGCTCTGCTGCAGGTGCTGCAGCCGGTTCTCGATCCGAAATTCAGCGAGCACAGCTACGGCTTTCGACCCGGACGGCGTGCGCACGATGCGGTTCTTGCCGCGCAGGCGTACGTGCGGTCCGGACGGAGGGTTGTGGTCGATGTTGATCTGGAGAAGTTCTTTGACCGGGTCAATCACGACATTCTCATCGACCGTCTACAGAAGCGCATCCCTGAGGCTGGAGTGATCCGGCTGATTCGGGCGTACCTGAACAGCGGCATCATGAGCGATGGCGTGGTGCTGGAGCGGTATCAGGGCACGCCGCAAGGCGGGCCGCTGTCGCCGCTCTTGGCCAACGTCCTGCTGGACGAAGTGGATAAGGAGCTGGAACGGCGCGGGCATTGCTTTGCGCGCTATGCCGACGATTGCAATGTGTATGTGCGCAGTCGGAAGGCTGGCGAGCGGGTGATGGCGCTGCTGCGGCGGTGCTATGCCAAGCTACGGCTCAAGGTCAACGAGACCAAGAGTGCGGTGGCGCGCGTCACGGGACGCAAGTTTCTGGGTTACAGCTTCTGGTTTGCCAAGGGTGAGGTCAAACGCAAGGTGGCTGCCAAAGCGCTGGCGACGTTCAAGCAACGGGTGCGGCAACTGACCCTGCGCTCGGGCGGGCGCGGCATGACGCAGGTCATCGAACGCCTGCGGCCTTACCTTTTGGGTTGGAAAGCCTATTTCGGGCTGGCGCAAACGCCGGGCATCTGGCGCGCGCTGGATGAATGGCTGCGGCATCGGCTCCGGGCGATCCAACTCAAGCACTGGAAGCGAGGCACGACCATGTACCGGGAACTGCGGAAACTGGGCGCACCTACCTATGTAGCCCAGCGGGTGGCTGCGAATGCCCGCTGCTGGTGGCGTAACAGCGATGGCGAGATCAAACGGGTGCTCACCATCGCGTACTTCGAGCGCCTCGGAGTACCCCGTCTCTCATGACCTCAACTTCTCGAACCGCCCGGTGCGGACCCGCATGCCGGGTGGTGTGGCAGGGGTGCAGTCTATAATGACTGCCCCCTATGCCGATTCCGGCTGTAGTCTTGTCAGGCGCTAACGATCAGCAGATAGACGCAGGCGGCGCATGCCGCCAGTAACGCCGCCGCGAGCCAGGTTTTTCCCGCCGTCTGCGGGGTTTCGCCGGGAGCATGCGCAGCATCGCCGCGCTCATCCGCATCCTTGAGACCGGTAATCATCGGCGTGAGCAGGTTATCGCGCTTGCGGAAAAAGTAGAACGCGATGGCCGCAAGGTGCAGACCGATCAAGACATACAACACCACCACGTTGGCCTCGTGAATACCGGTGATGCGGTCGCTCCAGGCCTTGCTCACCAGCTTCGCCAGCGGCCCCTCGGTGGCAATATCGTCGTTCGAAAACAGGCCGGTGCCGGCCTGTATCAGCAGCACGAGCAGCATCGCCATCACCGACCAGCCGCCGGCGGGGTTGTGGCCGAGGTGGTGGCCGGCATTCGGGCGGCGCAGCGCTTTCAGGTAGGCGATGACCCTGGCGGGGCCGCGCACGAACGAGGCAAAGCGCGCGTGCGTGCCGCCGAAAAATCCCCAGAGGATGCGGAACAGGACCAGGGTGAGGATGGTGTAACCGCTGCGCAGGTGAATCTGCATCGCGTTGCCGCCGATCTCGGCGCTGACGATGGACACCGCGACCAGCAGTGCCAGCAGCCAGTGGAACATCCGCAGCGGCAGGTCCCACACCGGTATTTTGCGCATTGCCGGGTTCCTCGCGGATACCGCGCGGCGTGGCCGTGGCGGTCAGACCACCGCTTCCTGCTTTTTCGTTTTTGGCGGGCGGATGAACTGCGTGCGCGACACGCCCAGCCATCTGACGATAGGCGCCATCACCAGCACCGAGGAGTAGATACCGAAACAGATGCCGATGGTCAGCGCCATCGCGAAGTAATGCAGCGCGGCGCCGCCGAACAGCAGCATCGACAGCACCATCGCCTGAGTGCAGCCATGGGTGATGATGGTGCGCGAGATGGTGCTGGTGATGGCGTTGTCTATGATCTCGGTGACCGAGGC
>DATKUQ010000499.1:0-10586 GCA_035530495.1 Burkholderiales bacterium | reverse complement strand
TCCGGGAACGCGGTGCACAGCGCGGAGATGCCGAGCATAAGGCGCACCAGCGCGTCCTTGTCCACCGGCGGCGCCCCGCGCACGCCATCGAGAATTTTACTTGCGCGGATCTCTTCGAGCATGGAACGCGCGTCCTCTTCGCTCAGCGGTAGTGAACGGAACACCACGTCCCTGAGCACCTCGACCAAGATACCACCTAGCCCGAACATCAACACCGGGCCGTAGCTGGGGTCGCGCACCACGCCAATGATGACCTCGATACCGCCCTTCGCAGCCATCGGTGTAAGGATTGCGCCGGTGATATCCGGCTCCCTGCCGTGATGCCGCAGGCAATGCCGCCGAGCGTTGACCAAGATCTCGGCATAGGCCTTGCGCAGTGCCGCCTCGTCGCTGAGGTCGAGCTTTACGCAGTCCGCGTCGGTCTTGTGAATGACATCCACAGATACCACTTTCATCGCCACCGGCACTGCGCCCAGAGCGTTGAAAGCGGCGACGGCCGCGTCGGCATCGACTGCGACGATGGCCGGGGCGGACATCTCGACGCCGGCCTCTTCCAGCGCCTGACGTGCTTCGTGTTCGAGTACCACGGTGCGCCCTTCCCTGCGACAAGCGGCAAGTACCGTTTCGAAACCGCTGGAGCGCACGCCTCGCACATCATGCGAGTACGCCGGACGGCGGCGCACCTCCCCATACTCTGCCAGCGCTTGTACGCAGCGCACGGCGCGCTCGAGCGAATCGTATACGGGGACGCCCCGCTCGCGGATGAGTGCCAGCGGTCGCGGCCGCAGGTCGGCATACAGGCTGCCGTATAGGCTGTGCACCAGCACCGGCTTGCGGAATTCCCGGTGCAGCTGCGCAATGCGCTCGGAGGTCTGCATCTCGACCGGTGTGAGGGTCTGTGAAAAACGTACGCCGTAGCCGCCGAACAGACCCGTGATAAGCAGGGCGTCTACGCCAGGATCGGCAAGCAGGATGCGCGCACACTCTGCGAACACTGCCGGGTTCGAGTCGGTGCCCCCGGCCACATCCACCGGGTTGGCGACCGCGGCCGAGGAAGGAAGGATAGCCGCAAGTTTTTTCCTGCTGTCCTCACTCAGCGGCGCCAGCTTCAGTCCGCGTTCGGTCAGCGCGTCGGCGGCAATGGTCGCGTGACCGCCGCCGTCGGCGAGCACGGCGACGCGGCGCGACGCCATCGGTTCGAGCAGCGACAGTGCCTCGGCGAGCGAAAGAATCTCGTCAGAATCACGTGCGAGTATGGCGCCGGCCTGCTTCAGCACCCCTTCGCTCACGGCGTAGTCGCCTGCCAGCGCGCCGGTGTGTGACTGTGCCGAGCTGCGGCCAGCGCTGGTGCGGCCGGATTTGTAGATCACGATGGGTTTTTCGCGCGCCACACGCCGCAAGGCCTGCAGAAAGCGCCGGCCATCCTTGATGCCCTCGACATAGGCGATCACGGCCTTGGTGTTTGCGTCGTCCCGGAAATATTCCAGGTATTCGTGAAAGCGGATGTCCGCCTCGTTGCCGATGCCGACGTACGTGGACAAGCCGACATGCCCGTTCGCCTGGGCTTCCGTGACCAGCGACAGTGCCATGTTGCCCGACTGCGACAAGAGGCCGATGCCGCCGCGCTTCAGATGCGAGAAGCCGACGATATTGCAAGCGGCATGGGTGTTGAAGATGCCGGAGGTGTTGGGCCCAACGATGCGCACCCCCTGCCTGATGGCCTCTTCGACCATCTGCTGCTGCAGCCGCTCGCCTTCCGCGCCTGCTTCGGCGAAGCCACCGGCAAGCACTACGGCACCTTTCACGCCTTTCGCGCCGCATTGGGCCATCACCGCTGGCAGCGTCTTCGCCGGTGTGCAGATCAGCGCCAGATCCACCGGCCCCGGGATGTCCGCCAAAGACGCATAGGTGCGCTGTCCAAGAATCTCTGCTTCCTTCGGATTGACCGGGTAAATGGCGCCCTTGAAGCCGTCCTCGAGCAGCTTCTGGATGGAACGAAAACCACGCTTGGTCTGGTCCCTGGAAGCGCCGACTATGGCAATCGAGTCGGGATAGAAAATGGCATGCAGCGCGTTCACGTGTCTACTCGCCCTTGAACACCGGCGCGCGCTTTTCGCCAAATGCGTCCACGCCTTCCTGCCAGTCCTTGGTCGTGGCGACGAAGGTCATGCCCTCAAGCTCGGCTGCGAGCACGGCGTCCAGCGTGCGCTCCGCCGCAAAGTTGAGCTGCTCCTTGGCGAGTTGCATGGCGATCGGGGCCTTGCCCGCCACGCGCCGCGCGAACGCGCGCGCCGCGTCGAGAAATCCGGCATCCGGAAACGACCGATTCGCCAGGCCGATGCGCACGGCCTCCGCACCCTTGATGCGCTCGCCGAGAAACACCAGTTCGCGCGCTTTCGCCAGACCCACCAAACGCGGCAGCAACGCGGTAACGCCGCCGCCCAGAAAAGTGCCCAGGCTGATCTCGGGCAGGCCGATCTGCGCGTTCTCGGCCATCAACAGGAAGTCCGATGCGATCGCCAGTTCTGCCCCCGCGCCCAACGCATAGCCGTTGACCGCAGCCACCACCGGCCGCTTCAGCTGCAGCAGCCGCTTGCATACGGTCTGTTCGCCCTGCAGATACTGCCGGCGCTCGAACGCGGTGCGCCCGACTTTGTGCGCCTTAAGGTCCGCACCGACGCAGAAAGCGCGGCCTTCGCCCGTAAGCAGCACCACGCGCGCATTCTGGTCCGCTTCGGCCAAACCGAGCGCGACGTTCAACTCCTCGTAAAGCTGCTGTATCACTGCGTTCAGGCGCTGCGGTCGATTGAATCGGATCTCCGCCACGCCGTCCTTGATCTCGTACAAAATGGTCTCGAAGCTCACAGCACTCTCCTTACTTGTTTCTCAATTGTTTCTGCCGGGTGCAGGCGGGCGGCTCGGCGCAGGCTAGTGGAACATCCGATACGCTGCCCAAGGGCTCAAGCAATCCCCGCAGCGGACCGGCCGGGTGTTTCTTCTGGGCGCGCGCGCTGCAGCAGGAAAATAATCGCCAGCAGAAACAGTGCCGGCAGATACAACCATTCCTTGTTCATGCGGTCGGCCGGCACCTCGATGCCGGTCACCTTGAAGCCCTGCTCGAAGCCGGCCTTGTCCGCTGCCCCTTTCAATCTGACGGCCACGACCTGCGGGCCATCCGGTGTCGCCATGATGGTCAGGCCCGCCTTGGCGATGCGCTCGCGCGCGCTGCCTCCGCCCTTCAGCGGCAGCAGCACCGTCTTCTGGACATTGTCGCCTTCCAGAGTCATGCCTTCGATACGCACGCGCAGACCGAAGCCGGACGGCGCCGCCGCCACCAACTGCATCAGTTTCGAGCCGGGTTCGACGCGGTACGGCTGCGTGAACTGATCGAGCCAGAATCCAGGCCTGAGGCAGGTGAAAGTCACCAGCAGCAGCGCCACCGACTCGTACCAACGGTTGCGCCGCAGGAACCAGCCCTGCGTCCCGGCTGCGAACACCAGCATGGCCGCAATCGAGACCGTAATGGTGAGCAGCAGATGCCACCATGAATGGATGCCGATCAGCAGCAAATCGGTATTGAAAATGAACATGAACGGCAGGATGCCGGTGCGGATGCTGTACCAGAACGCCTGGATACCGGTCTTGATCGGATCGGCCCGCGCGATGGCCGAGGCGGCAAACGAGGCCAGGCCCACAGGCGGGGTCACATCGGCCATCAGCCCGAAGTAGAACACGAACATATGGACCGCGACCAGGGGGACCACCAGACCCGATTGCGCTCCGAGTTCGACCACCACTGGCGCCATCAGGGTCGACACCACGATGTAATTCGCGGTGGTGGGCATGCCCATGCCAAGAATCAGGCAGGCCACTGCAACCAGCGCCAGCATGCCCATCAAATTGCCGCCGGAGATGGCTTCGACCAGGTCGGTCATCACCAGACCCAGCCCGGTCAGCGTGACCGTACCGACAATGATGCCGGCGCAGGCGGTGGCGATGGCGATGCCGATCATGTTGCGCGCGCCCAGATGCAGTCCGTCGAGCAGGTCGGTCCACCCGCGCTTGAACCGCGAAAGCGGATGCGCTTCCCCGCGGAAAAGGGCCATGAGCGGCCTTTGCGTCAACAAAATGACCATCAGTGAAATCGTCGCGTAGAAAGCCGACAAGCCCGGCGAAAGCTGTTCCACCATGAGCGCCCAGATCAGCAGCACGACCGGCAGGAGATAATGCAGTCCCGCAAGGATGGTCTCTTTCACTGGCGGCAGTTCCAGCATTTCGGCATTCGGATCATCAATGACCAGATCCGGCTCCGTCGATACCAACTTCACTATGCCAAGGTAGGCCGCCACAATGGCCAGAACGATGACCCAGATCGCGCCGTCGCCCATTGCGCCCTTGATCCAGCCCAATCCGTAATACACCGCGTTCGCGAGCAGGATCACCCCGCACACGGTCATGCCGAAACCTGCGACCCGAGCGAGCGTGGACGCGCCCGCCGCGCGCGGCAGGCCCTGTATGCCCGCTTTGCAGGCTTCGAGGTGCGCGATATAGAACAGCGCTATGTAGGACATCAATGCCGGCAAGGCGGCGTTCTTGATGATCTCGGTATAGGGCACCCCGACGTACTCGGCCATCAGGAATGCGGCGGCGCCCATGACCGGCGGCATGATCTGTCCGTCCACGCCGGCAGCCGTCTCGATCGCCCCGGCCTTTTCCGGCGTGTAGCCGACGCGCTTCATCAGCGGGATGGTGAAAGTGCCGCAGGTCACCACGTTCGCGACCGAGGAGCCGGAAATCATCCCCATCAGCCCCGAGGACACCACGGCCGCCTTGGCCGGACCGCCGCGCAGATGACCGAGCAGCGAGTACGCCACCTTGATGAAATACCCGCCCGCCCCGGCTTTTTCGAGCAAGGCACCGAAAAGCACGAATAGGAAAATGTAGCTTGCCGAGACGCCCAACGCAACGCCGAACACGCCCTCGGTCGACAGCCAGTAATGCGACGCCGCCTTCGACAGCGACACGCTCTTGTGTGCGATCGCATCGGGCATGTACGGGCCGGCGAAGGCGTACACCAGCATTAGACAGGCGATGATCGCCATCGGCGGCCCGACCACCCTGCGCGTGGCTTCCAGCAGCAGCAGCACGCCCGCCACCGCGACCGCGATGTCGAGCAGCGTGGGTTGACCGGAGCGCGTTGAGAGTTCCCTATAGAACAGAAAGATATATGCGGCGCAGAAAGCGGCGACTGCCGCCAGGATCCAGTCCAAGTAGGGAATCGCTGTGCGCGAAGAGCGCTTGGCGAACGGGAAGGCGAGATAAGCGAGGAACAACCCCAGCGCCAGATGCAGTGAACGCATCTCCGTGGCATTGAGCACGAAGATGCGCAGCACGAACGGCAGCGGCGAAGCGTACCAGAGCTGTAACAGCGACCATCCGACGCAGACTGCGAACAGCAGCGTCTTGACCAGACCTGTCGGTTTGCGGCCACCGAGGTCGGCCTCCTGCACGAGCTGCTGTACATCCACCGGCGGCGGGCGCTGGACTGAAGCTGCCATGGTGTTCTCCTTGCCGCGCTAGCGCGCCCGCCGGCGCGTGCGTCGGAGGTGTTAAATGGCCCCCGGCAAGGCCGGGGGCTAGCCTCGTGGAATTACTTGATCCACCCTTTCTCGCGATAGTAGCGCGCCGCGCCTTCATGCAGCGGCGCAGTCAGTCCATCGGCGATCATGTGTTTCGGATCGAGGTGCGCAAACGCAGGGTGCAGTTTCTTGAATTCGTCGAAGTTCTCGAACACCGCTTTGGTGAGTTCGTAGACTACGTTCGCCGGAACCTTGCTCGAGGTCACCAAGGTGGCGAGCACGCCGTAAGTATGGGTATCCTGGGGATTGTTCGCATACATGCCGCCCGGGATGGTCGCGTAGCCGAAGTACGAATGTTCCTTGACCAGCTTGTCGATGACCGGGCCGGTGATCGACACCAGCTGGGCACCGCAAGTCGTGGTCGGATCCTGGATATTGGCGGACGGATGACCGACGCCGTAGAAGAAGGCGTCGATCTTGTTGTCGCACAGAGCCGCCCCATGCTCGTCAGCCTTAAGCTCGGAGGCGAGCGCAAAGTCCGAGGTCTTCATGTGCATCGCGGCCAGCAGGTCCATCATCGCGGCGCGCGTTCCTGAGCCGGGATTGCCGATGTTGACGCGCTTGCCCTTGAGGTCGGCAAAGCTGTGGATGTTGGCGTCCTTGCGCGCCACCAGCGTGAACGGCTCAGGATGAACCGAGAACACCGAACGCATGTCCGAGAACGGCGCTTTGAACGAGCCGGCCCCCTTGTAGCCCTGGTACTGGACATCGGATTGCGCCATGCCGAAGTCAAGATCTCCGTCCTTGATGGCGTTGACGTTATAGGCCGAGCCGCCCGTGGACTCGACCGAGCAGCGCAGATGGGTCGTGGCCCGGTCCTTGTTCATCAGGCGGCAAATTGCGCCACCGACCGCGTAATAGACGCCGGTGACGCCGCCGGTGCCTATGGTAATGAATTTCTGCTGCGCGAACGCCGCGGGTGCGGGTGAAAGCAAAGCGATGGCCAGCGCGATGCCGACCGATTTAAAGGGGATGCGCATGCTTATCTCCTTGGTTGCAAGGTTTGAGAAACCAGCAGCAATCGTTTTGAGCCGACTGCCGCGGAGGTACGTCACTGGGATGAACCGGTACTGGAAACGTTTGTTACATACGGACGATACTAGCAATAAACGGATCATGTCAACCCGATATGCCGATCTTTTAACGCTCGCGGCCCGAACGCCCCGACGCGGAGCGTCCTGCGTCAACCCTTGATCGAGCGGCGTTTGGGCGGCGGCTGAAGATAGGCGCCCGAATCGAACAATTGCTTCTCGGCGCGCACGATCCGGCGCACCGCGTCCTCGCCCGCGTCCGCCGCGAGAATTTCGAGCAGCACCTCCGTTGCCGCGATGCCCGCGGCAACGGAGGGAAAGAACGACGGGCTATCGATCCCGAACAGCACCGGATTCTCGCTCGCAAGCGCGAGCGGCGATGCGCTGCTGTCTGTCAGCGCCACAATGCGCGCGCCGACGGATTTGGCGGCGTCGATCACCGCCAGCGATTCTTTCGAGTAGGGCGCAAAACTGATGACCACCACGGCATGCTGCCGCTCGATGGCGCGCAATTGCATTTCCAGCCCGCCGCTTTGCCCGTCGATCAGGTGAACTTCGTTGCGAAACAAGCGGTACCCGTACACGAGCGAAAAGGCAACGGGGAGGCTTGCGCGAAATCCCGCCACATGCACAGCCTTCGCCCGGCGCAGCAATTTGGCCGCGCAGCGCAAAGCATCGGCGCTTCTCGATTCGGTGACCTCCAGGTTGCCCCGTAACGCAGCGAACATCTCCCCGATCAGCGCCGCATCCTGCACCCGTCCCATCAGCGTCTTGGCTCGCTGGCCGTAGCTTTCCGAGTGCAGACCGAGGTCCGCCGCAATAGCGGTCTTCAATTGCGGCCAGCCCGCGTAGCCCAGTCGCTGCGCCAGCCGGACCAGAGTAGCCGGTTGCGCTCCCGCTCGCGCGGCCACGGCGCGCATCGATGCAATCACGACTTCGCTCGGATGGTCGACCACATACCGCGCCGCCGACTGAAGCATTGGGCTCAGGTGGCCGAAACGCTGCAGAATCAATTCCTTCGTGTTCATCTAGACGCTCAGCTTGCAACGCCCGCAGTCTAGATGAATCAAATGTTGCCAGCAACGCTTATTGCAGCGATTCGTGCGCAGCGATCGTCCATGTGTTTTTTGAGCGCGCTTCCGACAGCCGGTTTCGCAGGGAAACGCAGGAGCGCTCCCTGTCGCGCCCCCACAGTCTGATTGACCCAATCGCTCCAGCGTCCGCACAGCTTTCCGACAGAGGGAAAGCCGTAGTCACGGCGCTGGCGTGGCGAGCGCAATCGCCTGGGAACCCGGCGACCGGTCTCGCTCCGAGATCGTCTATTTCTTGTTGGAATCCGCCGTTTTGGCCGCTTGCGCCGGGTTCGTGGCCGGCGCCTGCATGATCTCGATCTTTGCCTTGGCTTTCATCTCGTCGAAGAGTTTTTTCAGGTCCTGATCTTGCAGCTGCCTGATCAATGCCGGCTTGACCTTTTCCAGCGGTGGAACCGATACCGGGCGCGAGTCCTCCAGCAGGATCACGTGATAGCCGAATTGCGTCTTGACCGGCTCTTCGGTGAACTTGCCCTTGGCCAGCTTCGCAACCGCCGCGCCGAATTCCGGAATCATGCCGCGCGGATCGAACCAACCCAATTCGCCGCCGTTGCCTTTGGTGGCGGTGTCCTTCGAATCTTTCTGCGCCAGCTCGGCAAACGCTTTCGGGTTCTTGTTCAGCTTGGCAATAATGGCTTTGGCCTCGGCTTCCGTCGCGACCAGGATATGGCGCGCCTTGTACTCCTTGCCGGTCGCCTCGGCTTTCATCTTGGCGTACGCGGCATTGAGCGCGTCGTCGCTGATCGGATGGTTCTTGAAGTAGTTCTTGACGAACGCATCGATCAGGACCGATCGCTTCATCAGTGCGATTCGATCCAATACGTCAGGCGTCTTGTCCAGTCCCTCTTTGATCGCCGCCTCGGAAACGATGACCTGCATTGCCATACGATCAATGTACGCCTTGCGTATTTCGGGGTTGACTTCATGGCCCAGGTCACTGCGCTGCTTGAGCATCAGGTCGACCATGCTTTCGCTGATGGGGATTCCGTTGACAGTAGCGGCCACCGCAGCTTTTGCCGGAGCCGCGCTTTGCACGGCATCTTTGGTCGGCGCGGCGCTTTGCACGGCATCTTTGGAAGTACAAGCCGTCACGGTCAGCAAGCACAACGCGCTGCTGGCCAATACGATCCTGGATCTGATCAACATTTCTCGATTTCCCGGTTTAGGTGAGTGCGCTCGGACGAGCGGCAGGAGGAAGCTCTTTGCGTATGCGCATTTTAGCAGTTTTCGCCCGGGCCGCGTCCGGTATTACGCCCTGTTGCCCAGTACCATCATCGCGCCGCGTTCCGCAATCATCAGCGTCGGCGAATTGGTGTTGCCCGAGGTGATCGCCGGCATTACCGACGCGTCGATGACACGCAACCCTTCGATGCCGCGCACGCGCAACTGCGGGTCGACTACTGCGCTTGGATCATCTGCGCGTCCCATTTTGCAGGTGCCGACCGGGTGAAAGATGGTGGTGCCTACATCTCCTGCGGCCTTCACCAGTTCCTCGTCCGTCTGGAAAGCCGATCCCGGCAGGAATTCCTCCGGGGCGTACTTCTGCATGGTCTGGGTGCCAAGCACGATGCGGCGCGCCAAGCGCAGCGACTGAGCTGCGATTGCCTGGTCCTCCGGAGCGCTCAGATAGTTGAGCATGATTGCCGGATACGCACGCGGGTCCGGCGACTTGATGCGCACATAACCGCGCGAGGCCGGCCGCAGGTTGCATACGCTCGCAGTGAACGCCGGGAACGCGTGCAGTGGGTCGCCGAATTTGTCCAGCGACAAGGGTTGCACGTGAAACTCAAGATTGGGCGTGGGCTGCGCCGGGTCGCTCTTCAGGAACGCGCCAAGTTGGGACGGCGCCATGGTCAGGGGACCGGTGCGGTGCAGCGCGTATTCGAGCGCCATCTTCGCCTTGCCCCACCAGGAATTGGCCATGGTATTGAGCGTGAGCACGTTCTGCACCCGGAACGCCATGCGCAACTGCAGATGGTCCTGCAGGTTCTCCCCCACCGGCAGATCGTGCGCCACAGCGATGCCGTGCCGCTGCAGCAGCGCGCCAGGACCGATGCCGGAGAGTTGCAGGATTTGCGGGCTGCCGATCGAACCAGAGGCGAGCAAGGTCTCGCGCCCGGCTGCGGCGAAAACTTCCTCGTTGCCGCGGAGGAACTCCACGCCGAGCACACGCCGGCCGTCCAGACGCAGTCTTTTCACCTGCGCCCCCGTGATCACAGTAAGGTTAGGGCGTTGCATGGCTGGGCGCAGGAAGGCCTTCGAACTGTTCACGCGCACGCCGCGGCGCTGATTCACTTCGAATTTCGAGCTGCCCGCGTTGTCGCCACGGTTGAAATCCTCGACTTTGGCGATCCCGGCCTCGAGCGCTGCATCACGAAAGGCATCGAGAATCTCCCAGGACAGGCGCTGGGTCTCTACCCGCCACTCGTGTCCGGCAGTTTCATCCAGAGTGCGCCCGCCGTGGAACTCGTCGGCGCCGCGCCAGTGGTCCTCGGACTTCTTGAAGATTGGCAGCACGCCCTGCCACGACCAGCCGGGATCGCCGGTCCGACGCGCCCACTCGTCATAGTCGCGCTGCTGGCCGCGCAGGTAGAGCATGGCATTGATCGAAGAACTGCCACCCAGCACGCGGCCGCGCGCATAAAGGATGGAGCGACCGTTGAGGCCTGGGTCGGGCTCGGTCTTGTAGCACCAGTCGGTGCGTGGGTTGCCGATGCAATAAAGGTAGCCTACGGGAATGTGGATCCAGATCCAGTCATCCTTGCCGCCTGCCTCGAGCAGCAGCACCTTGTTGGCCCGATCGGCCGACAGGCGGTTCGCGAGCA
>DATKUQ010000498.1:0-13826 GCA_035530495.1 Burkholderiales bacterium | reverse complement strand
ATCGACAAGCAGGGCAACATCGCGCTCGCCGCCCAGGTTAGCTATGCAGACTCGTTTTCCGGTGGATTGGCAGCGGTGCGAATTGCCAAGGGAAGGGATGCCAAGTTGGGATACATCGACAAGCAAGGCAGGATCGTGATCAAGCCACAGTTCGATGAGGGCGTTGCATTCTCCGACGGGCTTGCGGCGGTCCGGGTCGGTAACGAAAGGTCCGGCAAGTGGGGATTCATCGACACACAGGGCAAAATGGTGATCAAGCCGCAATTCGACGACTGCTTTTCCTTCTCCGAAGGAATGGCGTCAGTCCAGATCGGTCACGGCAGATCAGCGAAGTGGGGATTCATCGACAAGCAGGGCAAGATGATCGATTCGCGGTTCGACAGCGAGGCCGTCTTTATGAGCGGGCTGGCGGCAGTTCGAATCGGTAACGAAAGGTCCGGCAAGTGGGGCTTCATCGACAAGCAGGGCAAGCAGGTGATTAGTCCCCGGTTCGCTGAAATCGGCCCCTTCTCCGAAGGACTGGCGGCGGTCCGGGTAAGGGACAAAAAGAACGCCAGCTGGGGTTACATCAGCCGCTGACCGGACGTCTCACGCCTTCACCACGTTGTTTTGCGGCTCGAGGAATACACCTCTGGTGTCGACGATGAGCTGCGCATGCTTCTGAATAAGCGGGTAATCGAATTTGGCGTGGTCGGTAGCAACAAGAACCAGGTCGTAGGCGCGAATGGTCGTTGCATCGAGAAAAATACTCTTGAGATCGAAGTGGTGGTTCCGCATGCGCGGGAACACGGGAACGTGGGGATCCGTGTAATCGATCAGCGCCCCTTTGGCCTTAAGCAGTTCCATCAGTTCGACCGCCGGCGATTCGCGCATATCGCCGACATTCTTCTTGTAGGCAATTCCCAAAACGAGTATGCGGCTGCCGCGGACCGCCTTGCCGCGTACGTTCAGGGCGTCAATGCACTTGGCGACAACCCATTGCGGCATGGAACTGTTGATTTCACCGGCGAGTTCGATGAACTTAGTATGCACCCCGTATTCACGGGCCTTCCAGGTCAGATAAAACGGATCGATCGGGATGCAGTGCCCCCCAAGCCCCGGTCCGGGGAAATACGGCACGAAGCCAAAAGGCTTGGTTGCGGCCGCCCTTATCACTTCGTGAATGTCGATCTGCATTCGATCGGCAATTACTTTCATCTCGTTCACCAGCCCGATGTTGACGGCGCGGTGAATGTTCTCCAGCAACTTGGTCAACTCGGCAGTTCGCGCGGAGCTTACCGGCACCACCTTGTCGATCGCGTGCGAATACAGTGCAAGACCGGCTTCCAGGCAAGCCGGGGTGACGCCGCCGCAGACCTTGGGGATCGTGTTTGTCCGATATTTTGAATTGCCCGGGTCTTCACGTTCGGGCGAGAAGACCAGAAAGAAATCCTCCCCGATCGTCAGTCCCCGGGCTTCGATGCGCGGTTTGAGCTCCTCATCCGTCGTTCCGGGGTAGCTGGTGCTCTCGAGGGAGACAATCTGTCCCCGGCGCAGGTAAGGTGCCAATGCTTCTACGGTATCCGTGACGAAGGACAGATCCGGCTCGCGGTATCGCCCCAGCGGTGTCGGCACGCAGATGATGATCGCGTCCGCTTCGGCGACCCCGGAGTAGTCCGTGGTCGCCTGCAGCCCTTTTGCGCGGGCCCGTGCAATCGACCTGGCGGGAATGTGCTCGATATAGCTCTCGCCGTCTTGCAGCGAGGCGATCTTCTCCGCGTCGATGTCTATGCCCAGCACGCGATAGCCCACCTCGGCGAAGCGCAGGAGCAAGGGCAAGCCTACGTATCCAAGTCCGACGATCGCGATGGTCGACTCTTTGGACTTCAGCCTGCGGATGAGACCGCGTTTGATCGATGCGGCGCTCGCACCGAGGGCCGGCGGTGCCTCCGGGGCAGTGTCCGCCAAGGCGCCGATCAGCGTGTCATCCATGAGCGCGAACGCAGGGTCAGGATTGCATAGGGGATGATCCACCACAGAGCGAAAAAGGCGAAGTAATCGTAGAGGATCCCGTGCACGAAACGCATGGATCTTTCGCTGTACAGGTAAAACAGCATGAAGAAGCCGGACCCGATCCCGATCGCAAGCAGTACGCGCAGCAGGATCATGGGGTCGGATAGGGCGACCAGGGCGAGGGTGGCAGTCGCAGCCCATGCGATCGGAAGGCGCAGATTGGTGATGAGCTTTTCCAGCACGGCAATCAGCATCGGTACCAGCGGCCGCTTCCACACGATGCTGAGGAACCGGATTTCTTCGCGGACGTTGCTGCGCTCCCAGCGCAGATACATCTTGCACAGTTTGGCATAGGTGTCCGGAACCAGCGTATGCACGACGGCGCTACCCTGGTAGACCGTGTCATATCCGCGTTCCAGGATGGCGTTCGTGAGGGCGCGGTCCTCGCCGATGGTGCAGCTCACCCCGAGGAAGCGCTGCGCGAGCCAAGGCTCCAGAATCCCGCTCATGACGCTCGCGCGGTAAGCGGCGAGCGCACCGGGGCAGCAGTATACGGTGCGGTAGGTGGACTGCACGCTGCGCTGGAAATCGAACGACAGCACGAAGCGCACGTGCAGCATCCGTGGAATGACGCCCTGGTCCCGGTTCAGTGCGGCGACCTTCCCCGCGACGGCGCCCACGCGCGGGTCGCGAAACGGCCCCGCCATTGCAAGCAGCGCGTCGGTTTCGATGACGCTGTCCGAGTCGATCGTGACCAGAACAGTGCCGCGCGCCGCACGGAATCCGGCAGCGAGCGCCGCGCGCTTGCCCTGGTTGCGCTCGAACTGCACGGCGGTAACCAGGCCCGGATGCCGCGCCGCGGCACGCTGGATGTAGGTCCAGGTGTCGTCGGTGCTGCCATCGTCGACGACCAGGATCTCGAGTCGCCCGTGCGGATAGCGCGCGGCAGCGACCGAGTCGATGGACTGCTCCACCAGAGCACCTTCGTTGTAGGCCGGGATCACCACGGTCATGGTCGGCGCCGATTCGTAAGTCGCAGGCTTGAACGGCCGATAAGTGAACCAGAGCAGGGCGCGCATTACCAGCATCAGCAGCCCGGTCGATGTCAGAATCAGACTGGGCTTCAGCAGCGAAGCGCTCAGGTTTCCGCTGCTGATGGCCTGCTTGATCAGCCGGAACAAGTCGCCGTGCAGCGTCGCAAAGACGATTGCGGCGAGGCCCAGAATGATGGCTGAGCCCACCAGGAACCGGTGGCCGCGTCCGGGAGGCAGGTCAAGCTCCGCGGACGAAGGGCCCAGCGGAAGTACGGCTTCTAGGTTTGGAGACATGCTCGTGCCTTTGTGGCAAATTTGTTCTATGCAAACCCGCGCGACACCGCCTTGCTTCGGTGTTGCGCGGGGAGGCTTTCCTGGCCCGAACGCCTAATCTGCTTTTTTCTCGCCTTCATCCGCCTTGGCTTCAGCCGGGGCGGCAACTTCATCTTTTTTCGCTTCCTCGGCGACAGGCGCCGCGCCTTCGTCGTTTTTCGCTTCCTGGGCGGCCGGCGCAGCAGCCGGCTGGTCGCTTTGGGCCGCCTCCTGCGGTGCTGCCGGCTGGGCGGGGGCGCTGCTCACGGTGGGGGCGGGGGCGCTGGCCTGAGGCGTGACATCGGGCGTGCAGGCGGCCAGTCCCAGGGTTGCGATCGCAGCGGCAATTAGTTTGAGGTTCATGGCAATACTCCTATCTGATGGTTGAGGGCTATTCGACCCGCGGCTCGGGCCGGGGTGTCGGAGGCCATTAGAACCCAGCCATGTAAGCGGGAGATTTCAAACCGCCGTGACTTGGTATCAGAAAGGCACTGAAATATTGCGTACTATTGCGCCTGGATCATATTGTTACATTCCGATACATTGCGGTTTGCCTCGGCGTCGTCCGCGGGGTGTTAAATGGTGGCGCGATGGACAGCCAAGGACACATACTGGTGGTTGACGACGACGCGGAGATTCGCAGTCTCGTCGCTGAATACCTGACGCTGCATGGCTATCGGGTGAGCACGGCGCGCGACGGAACGCAGATGCGCAGCGCGCTGGAGGCCGACCGTCCCGATCTTGTGGTCCTCGACCTGATGCTTCCTGGTGAAGACGGGCTGTCGCTGTGTCGCGATCTGCGATCGAAATCCAGCCTTCCGGTGATCATGCTCACGGCGCGGCGCGAGGAAATCGACCGCATCATAGGCATCGAGATGGGCGCGGACGATTATCTAGGGAAACCGTTCAATCCGCGCGAACTGCTCGCCCGCATCAAGAGCATTCTGCGGCGTGCCCGCGCGCTGCCCGTATCACAGGGTGATGCCAAGCACCTGGGTTTCGCGGGCTGGACCCTGGATTGCACTGCGAGGCACTTGACCGATCCGCAAGGCGTGATCGTGCCCTTGAGCGGCGCCCAGTATCGCTTGCTTGCGATATTCCTGAATCACCCCAACCGTGTTCTGGACCGCGACAGGCTCGTCGACCTGACGCTCGGGCGTGAGGCGACACCATTCGATCGCAGCATCGACGTGCAAGTGAGCAGGCTGCGTCAGGTGTTGCGCGACAACGGGCGTGAGCCGCGCATCATCAAGACCGTGCGCAATGGCGGCTATGTGCTCGCAGCGGCAGTCGAGCGGCTCGACGAATGAGGCTGCTGCCGAGCTCGCTGTTCGGGCGCACGCTGCTGGTCCTGGTCACGGGGTTGATGCTGGCGGAGATCGCCAGCCAAGTGGTCAATATTTTCGACCGTAGCAGCGGCGTATACCGGCTCGGCGCCCAGCAGACCGCGCTGAGAATCGCACAGTCTGCGCGAATCCTCAACCGTCTTGCTCCCGCACAGCGCATTGCGGTCATCGACGAGATGAACGGACCGAATTTCAGCGTCGTTCTGAGCGGTGCACCGGCAGCCGCGGGAAAGAGGTTTGCCGAACACGACCGCTATGAGCAGGCGCTTGGCGCTTTAATCAAGCACTACCTTCGCTCCGAGTGGAGCACTTCGGTGCAGATCATCAGCCTGGGCCGTGCCGGGCGCCCCAAGAGCTACGAGGCTCTGGACACCAGCCCCCTCGATCAGTGGATTGCGCGCCATTTCTACTTCATGCTCCCCGGCACATACTCGATCGTGTCGCAGATAAGGCTCGAAGACGGCACTACGGCGGTGTTCTACGCGCGCATTCCCCAGGAGCCGCTCAGCCGGATCGAGTCCCTGCTGCCGAGACTGCTGCTGAATCTTGCAATTTTCGCGGTGCTGGGCGCGGTGGCGGTGCGTGCGATTACGCGGTCGCTACAACGGCTGGCGCGAGCCGCGGAGCAGGTCGGCGCCGACCCGGAGGGCGGGCCGCTGCCGGAGGCCGGACCTAGCGAGGTGCGCAGCGTGATCCGCGCTTTCAACAGCATGCGCCGGGACTTGAGCAGCTACTTGCTGGAACGTGCGCGCATGCTCGGCGCCATTTCGCACGACCTGCAGACGCCGATTACCCGACTGCGCCTCAGGGCGGAAATGATCCAGGACGCCGAGAGCCGCGCGAAGTTCGTGCGCGACCTTGATGAAATGGCGGCGATGGCCGGCTCAACGCTGGAATTCTTCAAGAGCTTGGGCAACGAGCCGCAGCGCCAGCCGCTCGACGTGGGCGCGCTGGTCGACAGCCTGTGCGAAGACTGGTCCGAAACCGGCCGCGAGGTGACTGTGCAGGGCCGTCCGCGCGGTCCATACAGCGCGCATCCGCGGACGATGCGCCGCTGCATCGACAATCTGGTCGAAAATGCGCTGCGCTACGGCGAGCGGGCGCGAATAAGCATAGCGGATGACGCTGCGGCCTTGCGCATTTCGGTGCGGGACGACGGACCGGGTATTCCGGAGCAGGATCTGGAGCGGGTTTTCGAGCCGTTTTTCCGCCTCGAGCAGTCGCGCAACCGCGACAGCGGGGGAGCGGGGCTCGGCCTGGCAATCGCGCGCAATATTGCCCGCTGGCACGGAGGCGATATTCATCTGCATAACGCCCCGGATGGTCAAGGACTGATAGCCGAACTGGTGCTGCCGCGGACCCCGGCAAGCGCGGTGCGCTGACGCTGCAGCCGGCGCGTTTCGGCTGGCTGAGCTCGGACCCGCAATGGGCGCTGGCGGCGGTGAATGCCGCCGCGGCAAGCATGTGGGCGCCGATACCGGTTCTGCCGCTCTATTCGGTCGTCGGCATGTGCAGGTACATGGACTGGATTCCGACTCGTCCCGGACCGGTGAAGCGGTTCCATACGACCTGACCGGCGCTGGCAAACAGTCCCGTGGAGAGCTTCTGGAACTGCGTATCCATGCGCACGCCGCGGTCTTTATAAACCCAGCCGCCGGGCTCGATGTCGATCTGTTCGCCCGCTGCGAGCGTGACTTCGAAAACGTTCCCGTACCCGTGTACCCACACGATGCCTTCGCCCTGTTGTGCGGTGAAGTGATCGATGAAGAATCCGGTTCCACCCAGGAGCATATTCGCAATGCCTTGCACGCGCGTGAAGGTGTAGTCCACGCTTGCGGTGGCGGCGAGAAACTGGTGCTCGCGCATCTCGATTCCTTCGCCCTGGTTCAGGTCGATCGCGAAAATGTGTCCCGGACCGTCGCGGCTGAACCCGATCTGTCCAGGCCCGCGGGCCTCGGTCATGAAGATGGGCATGCCCGCCAGCACGCGCTTCAACGAGCCTTTCAGGGATTTGACGCCTATTTGTACCGCGGGCTCTTTCCACAGAAGAATATAGTGTTCGAAATACACCGGAGCGCTCCCCAGTTCCAGGTGCAACACCGGAACCAGTTCGCCTTCGATATGGTAGGTCACGCCGGCGAATTTCTCGTCGCGTGCTGCCGTGGATTTCAAAACGGGAATAGCCATGACTACCTCCTTCCTCATGAGACGAACCGGTTGGGCCAGCCTGGCGCCGCGAGACCGGCGATGCAAGGACAGCGCAGGTGGCGCGTGGGGCGACGTCCTCGCGCCCCTTTGCTAGCTGAAATAGTGGACCGCAGCGGCCACCGGAACCCTGTCGGTGCGGGCCTTGTTCGCGGGAGCGTCCAGGTCGGCATAGCCGAAGGACATGCCGAACAGAATGCCGACGTCTTCGGGCAGGCCGAACATTCTGCGCGCCGGGTCGGGATACATGCCCAGCGCGCCTTGCATGCAGCTGGCTATGCCGCGTTCGGTCATCAGCATGGCGACCGTCTGGGCGTAAATGCCCAGATCGACGGCCCCCGTCATCTTGAGGTATTTCTCCATGGTGAAGAAGGCGGCGTGCGGTGCGCCGAAGAACTGCCAGTTGCGCAGCATGGCGGCCTGGCGGCGCTCTTTGTCGTTCCGATCGATGCCCATGGCGCCGTAGAGCGCGAAGGCGGAGCCGAACTGGCGTTCGCGATGCACGCCCTGGTATCTGACATTCCACTCGAAGTCCGGGTTGGGAGGGTTGCCGCTCAGAACCGCAGCGACCAGTTCGTCTTTCAGCCGGTCTTTACTTGCGCCGGAAACGACGTAGGCCCGGCAAGGCTGAACGTTGCAGTTGGAAGGCGCCTGGCGCGCGAGGGCGAAGATCTCCTCCAGCACTTCTTGCGGGACAGGGGCATCTCTGAACGCGCGAATAGAAACGCGTTTTTGCAACGCTTCGGAAACCGACATGGCGGCTGACAAAATTGGGTGAACGAGTTGGCGGGCGCGGTGCCGAGATTACATGTTCGGATAGTTCGGACCGCCGCCGCCCTCGGGCACGACCCAGTTGATGTTCTGCGTCGGGTCCTTGATGTCGCAGGTCTTGCAGTGCACACAGTTCGCCGCGTTGATCTGCAGGCGATCGCTGCCGTCTTCGTTTTTGACGAATTCGTATACGCCTGCCGGACAGAAACGCTGCTCCGGCCCCGCGTACAGCGCGAGGTTCACCTTCACCGGGACGGTTTCATCCTTGAGCGTCAGGTGGCAGCGTTGGTTTTCCTCATGGTTGACGTTGGCAATGAATACGGATGACAACTTGTCGAAGGAAATCTTGCCGTCGGGCTTGGGATATTCGATCTGCGGACAATCTGCCGCCTTCTTCAGTGCGCTGTGGTCCTCGTGATTGTGCAGCGTCCACGGCGCTTTGCCGCGGAATAGGAAAGTGTCGACGGCCGAATAGACGAGGCCGCCCCAGAAACCCCAGTGGAACGAGGGACGAATGTTGCGCACCCGGTACAATTCGTCCCAGATCCAGGTCTCGTGCACCTTTTGCGCATAGCTTTTCACTTCCTGCGTGCCTTCCTGGGCCAGCGCATCGTAGACGGCCTCGGCCGCGGTCATGCCCGACTTCATCGCCGTGTGTATGCCCTTGATCTTGGGAACGTTGAGGAAACCCGCGGTGTCGCCGACGAGCATGCCGCCAGGGAAGGTGAGCTTGGGCAGGGACTGCAATCCGCCCTCGGTAATCGCGCGCGCGCCATATGCGATGCGCCTGCCGTCTTCGAAAAAGCCGCGGATCGCCGGGTGCGTCTTGAAGCGCTGGAATTCGTCGAACGGGCTGATCCAGGGATTCTCGTAATCCAGTCCGATGACGAAACCGACCGCCACCTGATTGTTCTCCAGATGGTAGAGAAAGGATCCGCCGTAGGTGCGCCGGTCCACCGGCCATCCCGTAGTGTGGACGATCAGGCCCGCTTGATGGCGTTCCGGCTTGACCTCCCACAGTTCCTTGATGCCGATGCCGTAGGCTTGCGGGTCCGCGTTCTCGCGCAAGTTGAATTTTTGCATCAGGCCTTTGGTGAGCGACCCGCGGCAGCCTTCGGCGAATATCGTCTGTTTCGCGTGCAGTTCCATGCCAGGCTGGTAGTTCTCGGTGTGCGCCCCGTCCTTGCCTATACCCATGTCGCCGGTGGCTACGCCCTTGACCGAGCCGTCCTCGCGGTAGAGCACTTCGGCAGCGGCGAAGCCGGGGTAGATCTCGACCCCCAGGCCCTCGGCCTGCTGTCCCAACCAGCGGCACAGGTTACCGAGGCTGATGATGTAGTTGCCGTGATTGTTCATTTGCGGCGGCGTCGGCAGCTTGAACGCCCGTTTTTCGGTAAGGAACAGGAAGCGGTCTTCGCCCGCGGGCGTATTGAGCGGCGCGCCCAGCGCTTTCCAGTCCGGGAACAGCTCGTCGAGAGAGCGCGGTTCGAGCACCGCGCCGGAGAGGATGTGGGCGCCGATCTCGGAGCCTTTTTCGATCAGGCAGACGTTGATCTCGCGGCCCTTTTCCGCAGCGCGCTGCTTCAGGCGGATGGCGCAGGCCAGCCCCGAGGGCCCGCCGCCGACGATGACCACATCGTATTCCATCGCTTCGCGTTGCATGTCTACCCCTAGTTTGTTGGCCGCATCGGCGCGCGTTCAGCGGCGCGGCGCGGCCGCGTCCGTTGGAACATGCGCATGCGGCCGTGCTTATTCGCGTGCAGGGGAATTATAATGCGACTCTCCGTTCCGCGACACCCGTACATTGAGCACAATGAAGCACAAGCTGGTGCATACCGAAATCATGCCCATCCGCTGGGGCGATATGGATGCGATGGGTCACGTCAACAACACCATCTATTTTCGCTACATGGAACAGGCGCGCATTTCCTGGTTCGAAGCCATCGGCGCGCGTTCGGCCGTCAAGGGACAGGGGCCTGTGATCGTCAACGCGAGCTGCACCTTCATCAAGCAGCTGGTGTACCCCGGTGACGTCGAGATCAGGACTTACGTTGGAACGGTAGGGCGCAGCAGCCTGGAGACCTACCTTGAACTGCGGCCCAGCTACGACCCGGAAAAAATCTACGCCGAAGGCGCGGCCAAAGTGGTCTGGGTGGACTATCAGAAGCAAAAATCGGTGCCGCTGCCCGAAACCATCCGCCAACTTATCGGACACTGAATCATGGCAGTCGACGAGCGCAAGTCTCGATTCCGCTTGGCAAGAAAGTTCCCGCTGGATAAACCGCTGTGGGAACCCAGCCAGGCGCGCATCGCCGGCGCCAATGTCACCGCATTCGCGCGCGCGGCCATCCGCGAATGGGGGCTGAAGTTCAATACCTATCCTGCGTTCTATCAATGGTCGGTGGACGAGCCCGAGCAATTCTGGTTGTCGCTGTGGCAATACGCCGGCGTGAAAGCGAGCCGGCGCGGCGAGCGCGTGCTGGTACATGGCGAGCGCATGCCCGGCGCGAAGTGGTTTCCCGACGCGCGCCTCAATTTCGCCGAAAACCTGCTGGGGCGGCGCGACCGGAGGGATGCGATGGTCTTCTGGGGCGAGGACAAAGTCGAGCAGCGCCTGTCGCATGCCCAACTCCATGCCGGCGTATCGCGCCTGGCTCAGGCGCTGCGCGCCGCGGGCGTGCAGTCCGGCGACCGCGTTGCCGGCTATCTGCCGAATCTGCCGCAGACGATCATGGCCATGCTGGCCACCGCCAGCATTGGCGCCATCTGGTCGTCCTGTTCCCCGGATTTCGGCGTGCAGGGCGTGCTCGACCGCTTCGGCCAGATAGAACCGAAAGTCCTGTTCGCCGCCGACGGCTATTGGTACAACGGCAAGGCCATAGACCTGCTCGCCAAGGTTGCGGAGATCGCGCGGCGCCTGCCGACGCTGGCGCGCGTAGTGCTGGTGCCCTATCTCTCCGACAACTCGGATCTCTCGGCCGTGCCGAATGGCGAGCGCCTGAGCGACTTCATTGCGCCTTATGCCGCGCGCGACATCGACTACGCGCAGCTGCCTTTCGACCATCCGCTGTACATCATGTATTCGTCGGGCACCACCGGCGTGCCGAAGTGCATCGTGCACGGTGCCGGAGGTACGCTGCTGCAGCACCTGAAGGAACATCAGCTGCATACCGACGTCAGACCCGGCGACAGGCTGTTCTACTTCACCACCTGCGGCTGGATGATGTGGAACTGGCTTGCTTCGGGCCTGGCATCGGGCGCGACGCTGCTGCTGTACGACGGTTCGCCTTTCATCCGGCGTGGGGCGATCCTGTTCGATTTTGCCGAGGCGGAAGGCATGACCCACTTCGGTACGTCTGCGAAATTCATCGACGCCATCTCCAAGATCAAACTCAGGCCCTGCGCCAGCCATAATCTGCGCAAGCTGCGCGCCATCCTGTCCACAGGCTCGCCCCTAGCGCCGGAGAGCTTCGATTACGTGTACCGCGATATCAAGGCCGACGTGTGCCTGTCCTCCATTTCCGGCGGCACGGATATCATTTCCTGCTTCGTGCTCGGCAGCCCGGTGCTGCCGGTGTATCGGGGCGAGATCCAGTGCCGCGGTTTGGGGATGAAGGTGGAGGTGTATGACGCGCAGGGCAAGCCGGTGCGCGCAAGGAAGGGCGAGCTGGTGTGCACCCGGCCTTTCCCTTCGATGCCGATCGGCTTCTGGAACGATCCGGACGGAAAGCGCTACCACGACGCGTATTTCGCCAAATATCCGAACGTCTGGTGCCATGGCGACTATGTCGAGCTCACCGCGCGCGACGGCATGGTCATTTACGGGCGCTCGGACGCGGTGCTCAATCCGGGCGGCGTGCGTATCGGCACGGCGGAAATCTATCGCCAGGTGGAGCAGCTGGACGAGGTGCTGGAGTCGCTGGTGATCGGCCAGGAGTGGAACAAGGATGTGCGCGTGGTGCTGTTCGTCAAACTGCGCGAGGGGCTGAGCCTGGACGATGCGCTGATCGAGAAGATCAAGAACCGGATCCGCGCCAACACGACGCCGCGCCATGTGCCGGCCAAGGTGCTGCAGGTCGAAGACATTCCGCGCACCAAGAGCGGCAAGATCGTGGAGCTGGCGGTGCGCGAGGTGGTGCACGGCGAGGCGGTGAAAAACGCCGAGGCGCTGGCGAACCCGGAAGCGCTGGCGTATTACGCGAACCGCGCCGAGCTGCAGAGCCCGTAACCCGTTTTATATTTGCGCGTTTGTGTTCTGGGCCCTAAAGAAAGCGGCGTAGTCCCTGTCGCTCGTCAGGATGTGTTCAGTCAGCCATTTGTGGGCAATCTTCATCGCTACGCCCGACACGCCCCCTTTTTTTCTGAGGGACTTTTGCGCCAAGTTGTGCACATCTGCGTTGAACTGTCTGTGTTCTTCGATGTGCCGTTCAATTTCCGGGTAGCGGAGCTTGCGCATCATGCTCTCCTCCAATGCGAAATGCTCCTGAAGAAGGCCGAGAAGTCTGATAATTTCGGCTTCGGCGCGCAATCTGTCGTCATCGCTCGGCCCGCCTAATATGCTTATGATGCAGTCGAAAATCCGCCGGTGCTGGAGATCTACTATCGATATTCCAACGGAATGCTCGTCCTTCCATTCCAGCTCTTTCATTTGCGCCTCTCCCCGGCAGCTTAGTGCAAATCTTAACACCAGGTGCCGCGCCTGCGCCCTTGCTTGACGCTGTGATTGTGCAGTAGTTCCTCTTGACCGGAACGCGGTGGCGAAGGACGCGCGGTTCGGGCGCCCAGCGCGCAGGCTTCCGACTAGCGGCGCTGCCGATCAGGGCAGCGCCTGCTGCTGCCGTGGGGCGAGGTCGGGCTCGCCGCAGTGGCGCAGGATTTCGGCGCGCGCGGCATCGCGCAGCGCCACCGCAGCGTTCCAGTCGCTGCCCTGGGGCGCGAGCGGCGCACCGACGCTGACGACGATGGCGCCGCGGCGCGCGAACCAGCTGCCGTCGCGCAGCACCGCGCGCGCGCCGCGAAGCGTTACCGGTACCAGCGGCACGCCGGTCTGCGCGGCGACGACGAAGGCGCCCATGCGAAACGGCAGCAGGCCCGCGCTGCGGGTGAAAGTGCCTTCGGCGAAAAAGATCGGTGTGCGCCCGGCGCGCACCGAGTCGGCCAGGCGCGAGGCGTCTTCCACGCCCTGTTTGATGTCGGCGCGCTCGACGAAATCGGTGCCGATGGCGCGCAGGAACAGCCGCGGCAGGAGCGAACGGCTCAACTCGCGCTTCGCGGCGAAGCTGTAGCCGCGCTCGGGCAAGGCCGCGAGCAGGATCAGGCCATCGAGATAGCTGGCGTGGTTGACTGCCATCACGAATGGGCCGGAGGCGGGGATGTGCTTCAGTCCGTTCACCATGAGCGGCAGGCCGCACAGCCGCAGGAAGGTATTGGCCATGAAGCGGCTAAAGCGCCAGCCGCTGGCGGGATTGCGCGAGAGCGCAGCCGCTGCCAGCGTCGGAATCGCGAGTAAGACGAAGGTCACCCACACCCAGGCCGAGTACGCCAGGCCCGAGGCGGCGCGCAGCTGCCGCCGCAACTCGGGCACGAGGCTGGCGCGGGCGAGGCGCGCGAACTGCAGCCACGCCGGCGCCGGCCGCGCGCTGCGGCCGCCGCTCTCGTAATATTCGCGGCTCGCCGCGCGCCGGATTTTGCCACTGGACGTTTTCAGCACGGTGTGCGGTGGCGCAAGTACGATGTCGTCCGCCGGCAGGCCGATCAGGTCGATGGCGCGGTCGTTGATGCTGCGGCGCAGGGCTTCCAGGACGCCGGCTTCGGTTTCGCGCGTTTCGGCGAGCACGATCACGCGCTCGGTGCCGTTGCCGGCGTCGATGCTGCCGAACACCGCGACGCAGCCTTTGCGTATGCCGGGCAGCGCGCCCACGGCCTGCTCCAGTTCATAGGGGTAGAGATTGCGCCCGCCGCGAATGATGACGTCCTTGGCACGACCGCTGAGATAGAGTTCGCCGTCGGCAAGATAGGCGAGATCGCCCGTGTTTATCCATTCGCCGGCGAACAGTTTTTTGGTCTGCTCGGGGTTGCGGAAATAGCCACTGGTCGCCGACGGCCCCTTGAACTGCAGCCGGCCCTCCTGACGGTCCGCCAGTTCCACTCCGGCAGCATCGACGAC
>DATKUQ010000497.1:0-7010 GCA_035530495.1 Burkholderiales bacterium | reverse complement strand
GTTGACCACCAGCAGCTTCGCGGCCTGTTTCAACTGGGCGTCTGCCGCAACGCAGACCGGAGGGCCGCGCAGGATATCGGCCACGGGAACCTCGGCCGAGCCGAAGTTCGCCGCGGCGAGCAGCAGGTCGCGTTCGGCGACGATGCCGACCACGCGCTCGCCTTCGACTACCGGCAAATGGTGGATACCGCGGCTGTGCATGTAATCGAACGCGCGGTGAAACTCGGTTTCCGGCGTGACCGTAAGCACTGGCCAGCTCATGTACTGGTCAACCCTCATTCTGATCCTCTTGGTCCAAGTTCATAGTTGACGGGCACCACCTGAAGCACTCGCGGATGCGGGGCGCTGGGCCTGCACAAGAGTCATTTTATACCGGTTGAGGCGCAGCGGCGCTGCCATGCCCCTGCAAGCCGGTCGAGCCGATCCCGCTCACCCGTGCCGGGTTGGCAGTCCGGTACGCAGCGGGCAGGGCAACATGCTTGTCTGGCCGGCTTTTTCCCGCGCTCAATGGGCAATGGAAAATGGGAGTGCCGGGACATCGGTCTCCAGGGGTTCCTGCAATTCGGCGTACTGGCGGGCCTGGTACGTGCCTGCCTGCTGTTTGCGATCGCCGGGCTGCCCTTCGCTCGGCAGATAGGGTTGCGGCGCGTGCTCACGGGTACGCTTGCTCGTGTCTGTTCGGGGTATGCATTGAGGCCATGTCGATTCTCCTCGGAAGATGGTGAAACTGCGCTCCGCCCCCGCATTCGCTGCGCTACGCGATAGCGTGGGCACAAGCCCAATGCAGCAGGCTTAACACCGACTTAAGACCTTAAGGATCGGTTCCAAAATGAACGTTTTTATCGCTGTCATTTCGAAGCGAGGAATCCGCTGTTGAATCAAACCTCGAGCAGATTCCTCGGCCTGCGCCCCGCAGGAAGTCCCCTCGGCGGACGGCCTCGGAACGACATGTCATTTTGAAACCGCTTCCAAGCGACGTCGTACCTTGGCAAGGAAGCAAAGCGGTGCACCAAAGCGGAAGCAAAGGGCGCGGAAGCGAATTCTTCTTTACGTTCAAGTTCATACCGCGATTGAGCCGGATCGTTGCCCCAAAAAGACGGGCTCCCCCAGGTACTGGTGGCGGCGTCGCGACGGATCACCTAAGCGGCTGCACAGGCTTGACATTGCGAATGCGAACCATTATCATTTGTGCCACACCTCCGGAAAGTTCTCCGCCTTGACCACAACAAGGGAGTAATCGTCAATGAAAGGGTCCGTGCCCTATTGGGCAACGCTATCCGCCTGTCTGCTGTTGTTTCCGGCGCTCGCCCATGCTGATGATTATCTGATCACGCTCAAGAACCATCAGTTTGCCCCAAAGGAGCTGATCGTTCCGGCGGGCAAGCGAATCAAGGTAACCGTGAAAAACCAGGACCCGACTCCGGCGGAATTCGAAAGCAGCGACCTGGATCGCGAGAAAGTGGTCACGGGGAACAGCGCAATTACCGTATTCATCGGTCCCCTGGATGCCGGTCGCTACGCTTACTTCGACGACTTTCACCGTAATACGACGACCGGCGCCATCGTCGCCAAATAGCAGATGAACAACTTACCTCAGCTACGGTCCGCAAATGTCCATCGGTCGCATACACGGGCGGTCGTAATCATTGCATTCACCGCCCTCGCGTGCGCCGCGGAAAACTGCTTTGCATTCGGTCTTGACGAAGTGTATTCGCCGAATGCCGAATACCGCGAAGTGTCATTGGAACTCAGCCGCGCGCAGTCCTTTGACCCCGATCCTGCCAAAAATGGCGCCAAGGTAGGCGAATTGACGCTCGAGGCCGGACTCGCGCCTCGACTGCAAATGCAAATCAGCGGCGAATATTCCGGCGACCCAGGCAGTCCTCTGCAATTGACGGCGCATGAAGTCGAAGCGCGCTACCAGTTCGTCGAGTCGGGTGAATACTGGATCGACGCCGGCATGCTGCTCGCTTACGATTTTCCGACTCAAAGCAACACGCCCCATTCGCTGGAAGCGAAGCTGCTGTTGCAGCAGGATGTCGGCAGGTTCACCAACACGGCCAATATCGGTTTTACGCAGAACATCGGGCGGTATTCCGAGCACACCGGTGGGCCGGCCTATGTCTTTATCTGGAACACGCGTTATCGCGCCAGCATGTATTTTCAACCGGGCATAGAGATCCAAAGCGATTTGGGTCCAGGCTCCCAATTGGGGCGATTCAACGCCCAGGAGCACTACATCGGCCCGGCTGCGTATGGAAAGCTTTTCGGCCATCTCAAGTATCAGGTCGCGTATTTAGTCGGCGTGAGCGATTCGGCAGCGCGGAGCGCTGCAAGGCTCATGGTTGAATATGAAATGCACTTCTGAAAGCGGTACGACATGCTAGCCACTCTGATCATCGTGTTTCGTGAAGTCCTCGAGGCCGCATTGGTCATCGGCATCGTCATGGCGGCAACTCGCGGCGTAACGCGCCGCAACTGGTGGCTGGGGGCGGGCATTTTGGGCGGCATTGCGGGTGCTTGTCTCGTGGCTGCATTCGCAGGCTCTCTCGCCGATATGATGGCGGGTGCCGGGCAGGAAGTGTTCAACGCGTCGATTCTGGCTGTCGCTGTGCTCATGCTGACGGGGCACAATGTGTGGATGGCGCGCGAGGGGCGCCATATCGCGCAAGAAATGAAGTCCCTCGGCGAGGACGTGGTCAGAGGCAGGCGTTCTTTGGCCGCGATGGCTGTCGTTGTAGGGGTTGCTGTCCTGCGCGAGGGATCGGAAGTCGTGCTGTTCCTCTACGGCATCGCCCTGTCCGCAGGCCACGCTGTCGCTGCAATGTTCATCGGTGGTGCAATCGGTCTTGCACTGGGCGCCGGCGTAGGCACACTCATGTATTTCGGATTGCTGCGCATTCCGGCACGTCATCTGTTTTCCGTTACCACCTGGCTGATTGCACTCCTCGCGGCGGGAATGGCGTCACAGGCCGTGGCCCTTCTCCAGCAGGCTGGCCTTGTCACGGTGTTTTCGCACGCAGTGTGGGATACATCCAGCGTTCTTTCCGATGGCAGCTTGGCCGGGAAAGCGCTGCATACGCTGGCCGGATACGCGGATCGTCCCACCGGCATGCAACTTATCGCCTATCTCGCCACCTTGGCGATCATGTTCGCCCTGATGCGTTTGTACGGCCATGCACCGGATGCGGAGCAGAGGAGCCGAGCGCGCTGACCCTATCGTCAGCGGGGTCGAACATTGCGCCGCAGGCGCAGACGCGAGTACCCTCTGCGTCTATCTTTGCACCGATTTCCGATTCCGGCCGGTCGCGACCCTGACTGAAGGTTTACGAAACGCTTACGCAACGGCGGGCTCGGTCGAATGCAGCAGCCCTCATGCGACCACCTGCTTTGCGTTGAGCCGCTTGACCCCGGCGACAAAGCGCTCCAGAGTCTGCGACAGAATGCCGCGCGGAATCATGATCTCGATCAGCTGAAATCTTCCGCGCGTGGCCACGGCCTGGTCCAGCGCGGCTTTCAGTTGCGAGCGCGTATGTACACGTACGCCGTCCCCACCCATGCCGGCGGCCATCTGCGCGAAACCCCAGTCGTCGAGGTTGTTGAACTTCGATTCCGGCTGGAATGTGCGCAGCATCTCCCAGCTGGCGTTGTTGAACACGAGCACTATCGGGTCCCAGCCGTAGCGGCGGCAATTGCCGAGTTCCCAGCCGGTCATCTGAAACGCGCCGTCGCCGACCAGGATCAGCGGCCGCTGCCCGGTTTCTGCCTGCAGGCCGAGGCCTGCCGGCACGCCGAAACCCATAGTCGCGTAGTAGCCGGGCGCCACCAATGCCGCGTGTTGGATATCCATGGCGGTGAACAGGCAATCACCGACGTCCGAAGCCATGGGCATCCGGCCGTGCGCGGCCATCAGGTCATTGACCGCCGCAGCAATGTCGTTGGGCGAAATCGCCGCTGCGTCGGCCACCAGACCACGCGGGAATGGCTGTCGCTTCACCGCGAACGTACGCTCCCCGGCCGGGATGCGTGCGAGCAAGCGAGCGACCAGTGCAGCGAGGGAAACCTGCATATAAGTGTGGTAACCGACGGTCACCCGACCGTCGAGCGCCTGTATCGCCTTCCTAAGATCGATCGCCTTCTCCGAAACCGCAAAATTGGTGTCGCAGACGATGACGCCGAGCAGAAACAGCGCATCGGAAGATTCGACACGCTGCGTCACTTCGGGCAGGCCGGCGACGCCCATGTAAGTCCCGACCAGCGGCGCATCGGCTTCAGCCAAAAGGCCACGTCCCATGAAGCTGGTCACCACAGGCAAGCCTAGCCGGCGCGCGAGTTCAGCCACCTGTTCCTCCAGCGCGAAGCGGCGCACTTCGACCCCGGCCATCAGCACCGGCGCCTCAGCCCGCGCCAGACGCTCGAGGATTTCATCGACGCAGGCATCCAGCGCTTCAACGTCGATCTTTTCAGGGGGCAGCGCCTCGACCGGCTCGCAATCGACCGCCACCATGTCGCGCGGCAATTCGATATACACGGGGCGCGAGTTGCGTTGGCAACTCGCCAGTACGTGCGCGATTTCGGACGGCGCGCGCGCGGCGTCGTCGAGCCGCACCTGATCGCAGGTAATCTGCTCGAAAATCCGGAACTGGGAATCCAGCGTCTTCGCCTGATGATGCAGCAGGAGGCCGGAACGCGATTCGCCATTACCCGGCCCGCCGGAGAGCACCACCAGCGGCGATCTTTCGGCATAGGCGGAGGCCACCGCATTGACCATGTTCAGCGCCCCGGCACCGTAGGTCACCGCCGCCACACCGAGCGAGCAGTTGATGCGGCCCGCGGCATCGGCTGCGAAGCCGACGCCGGGCTCATGCGACAGGGTGTGCAGCGGCAGGATGTTCGACTCTTCGATGATGCGGAAGAAGGGCAGTGCGAAATCGCCGGGGATGCCGAAGATCCGGGTCGCGCCGTGCGACTTCAGGGCATGCAGCAAGGATTCGGTGAGTTTCATGGCGGCAGCTCCAAGGCGGTAGTGGTGGTGAACTTACGCCGCTACCGGCGCGCAACGACGGAACGCGACGTTCTGCATCGCCGGCGATTGCGGCGCAAGTACGAGCCGGGCATCAAGCGGTCCCAACCACCCCTCCGTCGCTGGCGATGGTCTGGCCGACGATATATTCGCCGGCGCGCGAGCACAGGAAAATCGCGAGGCCGGCGATGTCCTGCGCGGTGCCGACCCTGCCGCTCGGATTGCGCTTGGCCACCACGTCCCAGTCCACGCCTTCGGTCTTGCCGCCGAAGCCCACGCCGGTGCTGAGCATCCAGGTCGGATACGGCCCGGGCGCGATCGCATTGAACAGGATGTGTTCCTTGGTGAGGTGCGAGGCCATGAAGCGCGTGAGGTGGTGCACGGCGGCCTTGGACGCGCCATAGGAAAAAGCGTCGAACACCGACGATTTGAGGCCGTCGATCGAGCCGATGTTAATCACGCGCGCGGGGCTGGCGGCGCTGGCCGCCGCGCGCAGCAGCGGCAGGACTTTCTGCGTCAGAAAGAACACGCCCTTGACGTTGGTGTCCATCACCTTGTCCCAGCCGGCCTCCGGAAATGTTTCGAGCGGTGCGCCCCAGGACGCGCCTGCGTTGTTCACCAGGATGTCGAGCCGCGATTCGCGCTCCGACAATTGCTTTGCCAGGCTTTCCACGCCGACGACCTGCGACAAGTCCGCCGGCAGCGCGAAGCATTCGCTGCTGTAGCTCTCGGAAAGGCGCTTCGCCGTCGCGGCGCAGGCATCGGCTTTCCTCGAGGAGATGTACACCTTGGCGCCGTGCGCGAGGAAGCCCGCCGCGATCATCTCGCCGATGCCGCGCGATCCGCCCGTCACCAGTGCGGTCTTGCCTTTGATCGAAAACAAATTGTCGAATTGCTCAGCCATGTACTTACCCCTCGATAGTTTGGAAATCGCCTTGATTCAGACGGCAACAAAATTACGCTTGCTGCGGATTCTTGCACTGCGCAGCTGCATTCGCTTCCGGCCTCAGGCGACGGTCGCGCCGCCGTGGCGCGTCAGCCGATCTGCCGCCTCGGACACCATGCGCTCTACAATGACCGCCGCCGGTTCGATTGCCTCGATCAGCCCGGCGGCTTCGCCGAACCAGACGGCGGTATTGTCGGGGTCGCCCTCGGCGAAGGCCTGGCGGTAGCGCGGCCCCTCTACGGCGACATTCTGCTCGAGCTGCTCTTCGCGGCCGTGCCAGCGGTCGGTGAATGCATTGCGGCGGATGCGCGCCGTGAATCCGCGCGGCCAGGGGATCTGCCGCGCGATGTCGGCCACGCGCGTGCGCAGCGTGCCGTCGCCCTTCGTTTCGACGATCGCCTGGTGATGGCCCGGCTTCACCAGGGCCTCTTTCGCCGCCCACAGGCGCGTGCCGACCAGCACGCCGTCCGCACCGAGCACGAGCGCGGCAGCCAGGCCGCGCCCATCGGCTATGCCGCCCGCGGCGAGCAGCAGTGTATCGGGGGCATGCCGGGCGAGGAAATCCGCGGCTTCCGGGACGAAGCTCAGCGTGCCGCGCAATGCGCCGTGCCCGCCGGCTTCGGCGCCTTGGGCGACGACGACGTCGGCGCGGACGTCGAGGGCGTCTTCAACGTGCTCCATGTTCTGGCACTGGCAGATCAGCTTCGCGCCGGCGCCGCGGATCTCGTCCACGAATGGGCGCGGATCGCCGAAGGACAGCATCACGGCGGCCGGCCGGTGTTCGAGTGCATCGGTGAGCAGCGACGGAGATTTGCGCAGGGACCAGGTGATGAAGCCGATGCCGACCCGTGCTTTGCCGGCAGCCGCGAATTGCTCCTCGATCCAGGCCGGGTCGCCGTATCCGCCGCCGATCAGCCCCAGGCCGCCGGCGCGGCTGACGGCTGCCGCGAGCGCGCCGCCGCCGGCGAACGCCATCGGCGCGGAAACGATCGGATGTTTGACATCCAGGCTGCGGGTGAGTCGGTTCGAAAGTGCCGCCAT
>DATKUQ010000496.1:0-6368 GCA_035530495.1 Burkholderiales bacterium | reverse complement strand
CCGCTGGGCCGAGGCGCAGCAGGCCTATTTCCGCGCCTATGCGGGGAACCCGGAATATCCGGACTTTGCCTATAATCTCGCCGTCAGCCTGGACCAGTTGCACCAGAGCAAACCGGCGCTGGAATATTACCGGCGCGCGCTCGCCCTGGCCAAAGACCATCCGGCCACTTTCGACCAGGCGCAGGTCAGCAAAAGAGTGTCGCAGCTGGCGCGCTGAGCATGAATTCCCCCACCACTCCGACTGCGGCCAAGCGTCATATCGGCCAGATCCTGATCTCGCAGGGCATCCTGACCGAGGACCAGTTGCGCATCGCGCTGCTGGAGCAGATGAAGTCCAAGCTTCCGGTGGGGAAGCTTCTGGTCAACCTGGGCTTCGTCTCCGAAGCGACGCTGCGCGACGCGCTGTCGGAGAAGCTCGGGCTGCAAAGCGTCGACCTGTCGCAGATCATCATCGACTCGCAGGCGATGAAGCTGGTGCCGCGCGATTTCGCGCTGCGCCATCACATATTTCCGGTGGCGCTGGACCGCGAGCACGGCACGCTCATCGTGGCGCTGTCGGATACCAACAACCTCGTCGCCCTGGACCAGTTGCGCGCACGCCTGCGCGGAGAGCTGGAGCTGGATTCGCGCCTCGCAGGCGATACCGAGATCTCGCGCGCGATCGAACAGTACTACGGCCACGAACTTTCGATCGACGGCATCCTGCACGAAATCGAGACCGGCGAGGTCGACTATCAGAGCCTGGCGGGCGCGGGCGAACAGTACAGCCAGCCGGTGGTGCGCCTGATCGCGGCGCTGCTCGCCGACGCGGTCGAAAAGAACGCATCCGACATCCACTTCGAGCCGGAGCAGAATTTCCTGCGCATCCGCTACCGCATCGACGGCGTGCTGCGCCAGGTCCGCTCGCTGCACAAGACCTACTGGCCGGCGATGGCGGTGCGCATCAAAGTGCTGGCGAAGATGAACATCGCCGAGACGCGCGCGCCCCAGGACGGGCGCATTTCGCTTTCGCTCACCGGCAGGCAGGTCGATTTCCGCGTCGCATCGCAGGCGACCAGCCACGGCGAGAACGTGGTGCTGCGCATTCTCGACCGGCAAAAGGGCATCGTGCCCCTGGACGGGCTGGGACTGGAATCGAGCCAGCTCGACTTGTTGAAGCGCATGATCACGCGCCCCGAAGGCATCATCCTGGTCACCGGCCCGACCGGCAGCGGCAAAACCACTACGCTGTACTCGATCCTCAACCACATCAATTCCGACACGGTCAACATCATGACCATGGAGGACCCGGTCGAGTACCCGATGACGCTGATCCGCCAGACCTCGGTGAACGAGGCGGCGAAAATGGACTTCGCCAACGGCATCCGCTCGCTCATGCGCCAGGATCCGGACGTGATCCTGGTGGGCGAGATCCGCGACGAGGATACCGCGGAAATGGCGTTTCGCGCCGCCATGACCGGTCACCAGGTCTATTCCACGCTGCATACCAACTCGGCGGTGGGCGCGTTTCCGCGCCTGCTCGATACCGGCGTCACCCCCGAGGTCATGGCCGGCAACATGATCGGCATCATCGCGCAGCGGCTGATCCGGCGCCTGTGCAAGCACTGCCGCCAACCGTACACCGCGACTTCGGCCGAATGCCGCCTGCTCGGGGTCAAGACCGACCGGCCGCCCACCGTCTACCGCGCGGTAGGCTGCGACCACTGCGATTACCAGGGCTACCGCGGGCGGCTGGCGATCATGGAAATACTCAAGCTGGACGTCGACATGGACGAGCTGATCGCGCGCCGCGCCACCGCGCGCGAGCTGCAGCTCGCCGCCGTGGCCAAGGGTTTCCGCACGCTCGCCGACGACGGCGCGCGGCGCGTGATCGAGGGCACGACCACACTGGACGAACTCATGCGGGTGGTGGATCTCACCGACCGCATGTAGCGCGCCAGCCGCTCCTCGATACGCATGGCGCTGTACTCCTACAAGGCAATCGACGCACACGGCAAGTCGCTCATGGGCCAGATCGAAGCCATCAACCTGATCGATCTGGAACTGCGGCTGCAGCGCATGGGGCTGGACCTCATTGTCGGCGGGCCGGCGAGGCGGCGCACGAGCATGTTCAAGGGCGCGATCAAGCGGCCCGACCTGATCAACTTCTGCTTCCACCTGGAGCAGCTCACCGGCGCCGGCGTGCCCATCCTCGAATCGCTGACCGACCTGCGCGACAGCGTAGAGAATCCGCGTTTTCGCGAAGTCATCTCCGGGCTGATCGAAAGCATCCAGGGCGGGCAGAACCTGTCGTCCTCCATGGCCGACTACACGGACGTGTTCCCCCCGGTGTTCGCCAGCCTGATCCGGGCGGGCGAGGATACCGGGCGCATGTCCGAGGTGCTGAAAAGCCTCGCGGAAAACCTGAAATGGGAGGACGAACTGATCGCCCAGACGAAGAAGCTGATGATGTATCCGGCCTTCGTCGGCAGCATCGTGCTGATCGTCACCATGTTCCTGATGATCTACCTGGTGCCGCAAATGGTGGGCTTCATCAAGGGCCTGGGCCAGGGCATCCCGCTGCAGACGCGAATCCTGATCCAGGTCTCGTCTTTCTTCGTCAACTTCTGGTGGGCGGTCCTGGCGACGCCGGTGATCGCCTTCGTCGGCATCAGGATCGGCATCAAGCGCAGCCCGGCGTTCCATTACCGCTTCGATGATTTCAAGCTGCGCCTGCCGCTGCTCGGGCCGATCCTGCGCAAGATCATCCTGTCGCGCTTCGCCAGCATCTTCGCCATGATGTATTCGGCCGGCATCACCATCCTCGACAGCATCAAGGCGTCCGAGGACATCGCCGGCAATCTGGTGATCAGGCAAGGCCTGGAGCGCGCCGGGCAGCAGATCGCCGAAGGCAAGAACGTTTCCACCGCATTCCAGGACGTGGGCCTGTTCCCGCCTCTGGTAATCCGCATGCTGCGCGTGGGCGAATCCTCCGGCAAGCTCGACACTGCGCTGCTCAATGTATCCTACTTCTACAACCGCGACGTAAAGGATGCCATCGGCAAAGTGGAGGTGATGATAGAACCGGCGATGACCGTGATCCTCGGCGCGATCCTCGGCTGGGTAATGCTGTCTGTGCTGGGCCCGATCTACGACTCCATCAGCAAGATGAAGTTCTGACGCCATGTTGTGGCAAAAAAAGCGACTGCTCTACCTTACAGCTAACCAGCTGACGGCCTACAGCCGGTCGCGCGGCGACCTTGCGATCGATGCCGTTTTCGAGCGCAACGACGCGGGGCTGGCCGCTTTTGCCACCTATGTCGCCCGCTCGCGCAACCTGTATTACCTGGTGGTCGACGTGGTCGAGGAAGACTACCACCAGGACACCATCCCCTATCTCGGCCGCGGGGACCGGCGGCAATTGCTCGCGCGCAAGCTCGGGCAACGCTACCGCGACACCAGCCTCACCATGAGCCTGTCGCTAGGCTACGAGAGGCTCGAGCGGCGCAACGAAAAAGTCCTGTACGCCTCGTTCTCCAACACGCAGCAGTTCCAGCCCTGGCTCAGCGCGCTGGAGCATGCCGACTGCCGCCTCGCCGGAATCTACTCCACCGCGCTGCTCGCGCCGGCCCTGATCAAGGCCGCCGGGCTCAAGGTGCCGCGCTGCCTGCTGGTGAGCGCGCAGCAGACGGGCCTGCGGCAGAGCTATGTGGAGGACGGCAAGATCCGTTTTTCGCGCGTCGGCCGGCTGAACCTGGAGGATGCGCAAAGCGTGGCCGCGACCTGCGCCAGCGAATCGGCGCGCCTGCAGCAGTACCTGGTGACGATGCGCCAGCTGCCGACGGCCAGCACGCCGATCGACGTGATGGTGCTGGCCGCGGCACCTTATCAGGCCGCGCTTGCCGAGGCTTGCCGCAGCAGCGAAGTGCTGCGCTTCCACTTGATCAACGCCGACGATCAATGCCGCGCGACCGGCCTGAAAGGCTTTCCGGCGGATGCGGCCTGCGAAGCATTGTTCCTGCAGGCGGTTACCACCGACGCGCCCGCGGAGCAGTTTGCGCAGGAGCAGCACCGCCATCATTACCGCCTGTGGCAGATCGGTCGCGGTCTCCTCGGGCTTGGCGCAGCAGTGCTGGCCGCAGGCATGCTGTTCGCCGGCGTGCGGCTGGTCCACGCGTACACGCTGCGCGGAAAGATTCAGGCTGACCAAGCCCAGTATCGTGTGCTCAGCGCCGAATACGCGCGCGTCACCGCGAAGTTTCCGGCGACCCCGACTTCCACCGAAAACCTCAAGACCACGATCAAGCTGTACCGCCTGCTGCAGCAGGAGACGGCTACGCCGGCCTACCTGTACGAGCAAATCAGCAAGGCGCTGGCCGGCTTTCCGCGAGTGGAGATCGAGGACATCGACTGGCGCGTCGGCAAGCCTTCGGCCGAAGCCTTACCCAAGGGCGCGGCACCCAAGGCGACGCCCGCCGCGGCCAGCGCGCCAGGCGCCATGCCCAACGCGGACTATGCGCTGGCGGTCGTTTCCGCGCGGATCGTGGGCGCGCGCCGCGCCGACTTGCGTTCGATCACCGACATGGCCGAGCAATTCGTCGCCGCGCTGAAAAAGAATCCACAACTTCTGGTCACGGGCGTACACATGCCCTTCGCGATCACCGCGGAGGATACGCTCAGCGGCGACATCGGATCCAGTCGAGCGATCGCGGAAGACGCAAGCTTCAAGGTCACCGTCGGCAGGAGGCTGGGCCGATGAAGTTGGTCCGCCGTGACCTGAAGTGGCTGTGGCTGCCGATCGCAGCCTGTATCGCGCTGATCGCTGCAGGCGCGGCCTGCGCCTACTTCGCCGACGGCTATTTGCTGGAAAGCAAGGGCCTGGCAAAAGCCACCGCGGCGCAGCGCGCAGACGTGCAAGCCAAGCTTGCCCGGGCGAACGAGGAAGAGCGCGAAATCGAGGCCAGCCTGAAGCAGTACCAGGCCCTGGCGGCGCGCGGCGTCATAGGCGAGGAAAACCGCCTCGACTGGATCGACACCGTTACCGCGATCAAAAACGAGCTGCGCCTGTTCGATATCACCTACAGCATCGAGCCGCAGAAGACTCTCGACTATCCCGGCTTCGGCGCCGACGGCGGTGTCACCTTCCTGGTCAGCCGCGTGAAAATGAGCCTGAAACTGCTGCATGAGGGGGACCTGCTCAATTTCATCGACGAACTCGCCCGGCGCGGCAAGCCCTACCTGTCGGTGAGAAGCTGCGACGTGCGGCGCGAAGGCCTCGGCGGCGGAACCGCGCTCGCGCCGCGGCTGCAGGCGAATTGCATATTCGATCTGATCACCATAAAAAGCCAGGGCAAACGCACTTAGGACCGGTTCCAAGATGAGCGCTTTTGGCATGGTCATTCCGAGTCCCTCGGCTACGCCCGGGATAAGCTTCGCGCGGAATCTGGCTGTAATTCAGACAAAAAGCAGATTCCTCGGCCGAGGGCCTCGGAATGACGGCTCATTTTGCAAGGGGTTCTTAGCCCCCTGGCGGCTGGCGATCGCGCGGATATAATGGATCATGGCTATCCTACATAACCACCGGCCCGGAACTTGTCATTCCGAGGCGGGGCGCCGAGGAATCTGCTTTTTCTGCTTACTCGCGCTGACGCTTGCGTGTGTCGCCCTGCCTGCCCGCGCCGCGGCGTACGAGCTCGGCCGGCTGTTCTTCACGCCGGAGCAGCGCCAGGATCTGGACCGCAGGCGCGCCAGCAACCGCGCCGAGGAAGAAGCGCCGCAGATCCGGGAAGGCCCGCTCATTCTCGATGGCCATGTCGAACGCTCGAGCGGCCGAACCACGACCTGGATCAACGGCGTGCCTCAATACGACGAAAGCCGTGCCGGCCGCGATGCGGCGCAGGTCACCGTGGTGCCGAACCCGGGCGAGCCCGGCGTGAGGCTCAAAGTCGGCCAGACCTACGATCGCGCGAACGGCGAAGTCAAGGGCATCCTGAACGGTGGTGAAATCACGGTGGAGAAATCCCCGTCCGAAGCCCAGCCTGCCGCCGGGCGCGGTCCCACCGGGAAAGCGCCAGCTCAGACGCGTTGACATCATGCGCCGCGTCACGGTGATGGACTTTCCCGTACGCCAGCGCGGCATCGCCCTGCTGCTCCTGCTCGCCATCGTCGGCATGGCGACAATCTTTGCGCTGGTGGCCGGCCTGAACAAGAGCGCGGGCGATCTGGCACGAGCGCGCGAGCGGAAGACGTACGCCGCGCTGGCGCAGGCGAAGGCCGCCCTGATCGCCTACGCGCTGACCTACAAGGACACGCACGACAATCCGGGCAAAAGCTACACCGTGCCCGGTTATCTGCCCTGCCCCGATCTCGGATCGCCGCTCATCGGCGAA
>DATKUQ010000495.1:0-4859 GCA_035530495.1 Burkholderiales bacterium | reverse complement strand
TTCCACCGGCATCGCGCAAAAGTCTGAACCGTTCGAGGGCGGAATCGGCGGGAAACAGCGCCGCCGTGCGGCAGGGCCTGACGGCATGCGCATGCACCCTGATCAACGTCCGCGCATACATCACACGTCGCGTGTCGCGGGCGCTGCGGGTGCTCTGACGATACGTGCCTGCGGTACGTCGCATCGCCTTGCATCGTCACGTGACGGGTTGCTGGGCAGCGGAGCGCTGGTATAGCGGTCTCGCGAATAACGCTGCCCGCCGCCGCATGTTGAACAGGCCCACGAAGGCCGTGACAAGCCTCAGTCATCCCGAGACAACGTGGGCTCCTCACGCGGTCCTCTGGGACCTGCATGAAAACCCTCGCAATTTTGCTTGACACCCCTATATGGCTTGACATATGGTTTCAAAAAGAGTGAATAACTAAGTCATATTTTGATAACTATTTGTCATAAATAATGATCACATTTATTCAGCCCATGCCACCGCTCCGCGCCGTCTCTGCGCTCGTGTTCGCAACGCTCTTTATGGCCACGGCCTCTGCCAGCGCCGCGACAACGCAAGCCCAGATGGATGCCGCCATCGCGCAGGCAAATGCCATGGTGAAACTCGGGGTGCCCACCAGTGAAATCGATCAATGGCTGATGCAACAGGTGAAGGGCAACCGTTCCGCCGATGGAGCTGGAACGACCGTCATCGTGCAGACGCCCATCCCGACATGGGACGTCTACGCCGCCGCGGCTTGGGCCCAACAGCAAGGAGTCGCAACAAGGGGTGACGAATCGCAGGGGGCATATGTCCTCACCAGGACTAGACTGGGGGCGAGATTCGACGGCAAGGACCCTCCCCATGGCACCTCCGAACAAGCCTTCTCGACCCATCAGCGAGAGGCTCAAACGACGAACGCTGTATCTGCCCCAGCAGCCACCCAGTGACTCGACCATCCTTGAGTCCGAACTGGCGGATCTGCTTGCCAATAACGCGGTCCGCCAGTTGTGTATCTATAAGTCAAAAATCGGCTACAGCCTGAAAGTCCTGCCTGTCTGGAAAGACGAATTCATGACCCTGATTGGAACCGCCATCAAGGAGCCGCGCCACTACCGATCTCTCGATCGTCTGCTGGTCACCATCACGCGACACGGCCCCTTGCCACCGACCCTGCTGCTCGACGAACGGCTTTGATCCGCCACCCCGCACCTTAACCAGAAGGATTGAAAACGATGAAGACGTCCACCCGTCAAGGCAACTGCGCGTCATTTTTGGAACGCAATGCTGGTTACGTGCGACTGACCGCGACTGTGATCTTCGTCCTGGGTAGCGCACTGGCGCCGCACTTGGCGTTTGCCCAAGCAGTCGGCGGCATGGATCTGTGCACCAAGGCCAACAGTGCACTTACCTGGATCAAGGAAGCGGTGTTCTTCATCCTGGTCGTGGCGGTATTGGGTTCTGGCGTGCTGGCCGCATTCGGGCGCTTGTCGTGGGCGACCGTTGGCCAGGTGCTGATCGGCGCGATCGTCGCGGGGATCGCCACCGAAGTCGTGACGGCGTTGTATGGTTCGGGCGGCTGCTGAGATGGCCGACGGTCTTCGCAGCGATCCCCTGTTCGGCGGCCTGGCGCGGCCCCCGGTGTTGCTGGGGCTTCCGATTCAGGCACTGCTTGGCATCGTCGCGGGCAGCACGATCGCCTATCTCGTTGCCAACATGCTGCAGACCAACGTGATCTGGAAAGTCGGCGCGCTGGGGATCGGCATCGTGCTGTATGGCATCGCCCGCCTGATCTGCGCCAACGATCCCCGGGCGTTCCGGTATCTCGCTCTGCAACTCAACACCAAGGCGATGCACCGCACGCGCGGCTACTGGCGTGCGGGCTCCTATTCCCCCATGCCTCACCGCAAGCGCTGACAGGGACATTCCATGCTCGCTCCCCGACAAGGCCTCGCCAACGCGGCGCGGCCACTGACCGACTTCGTTCCGTATTCCACGCACGTTTCCGAACATAACGTGCGCACGGTCGGCGGCGACACGCTGACCGTGATCCAACTGGCGGGCGTCGCGCACGAAACGGCCGATGATGAGGACATCCAGGGATGGCACGACGCGCTGACCGGGCTGTTGCGCAATATCGCCACCGACGATGTGGCCCTGTGGATGCACACCGTGCGCGAACCGCGCACGCACTACCCCGAGGGCACCTTCGAGGACAACTTCGCCGGGCGCTTAAACGAGCGCTATCACGCGAGCCTGGCCGGTGCGCAACTGATGGCCAACACGCACTACGTGACGATCCTGGTCCGTGGCAAGTCCCGCGGCATGAAGCTGCTCGCCTTTGGCGAAAAGAAGACGGCGGCCAGCGTGCTGGAGTCGATCGACGAGGCGTCGGCGCGCCTGGACGAGATCACCGACATGGTGTTGGCCGGCTTGAGCCGGTACGCGCCGCACCGGCTCGGGACGTATACGCGCAGCGCAATCGTCTGCTCCGAGACCCTGGAGTTCCTGGCGTTCCTGATCAACGGCGAATGGCAACGCATCGCCCTGCCCAAAGGCCGTGCCGCATTCGGGATGGTCAGCTCGCGCGTGTCCTTCGGCGTGGACCAACTGGAAATCCGTTCGCCGACCAGCGTCAAGATCGGGGCGATGCTCGCGGCGAGCGCCTACCAGGTCGAGCGCACCGAACCGGGGCACCTGAACGTGCTGCTGACGATGCCGTTCCCACTTGTGCTGACGCAATCCTTCGCGTTCTACGGCCGCAACAAGGCCATGGCCGCGCTGCAGAAACAACAGCGCCTGCTGATCCATGCCGAAGACGCCTCCGCGTCGCAGATCACCGACATCGGGCAGGCGCTGGACGATCTGGCCAGCAATCGCGTGGTGTTCGGCGAGCATCACCTTAGCCTGCAGATTCTGGCCGACACCCAACGGGAGTTGATCGAGCGGCTGTCGGATGCCAAGGCCGCGCTTTCCGAATGCGGCTTCACCGTGGCGCGGGAAGACGAGTGCATCGAGGCCGCCTTCTTCGCGCAGTTGCCGGGCAACTTCACGATGCGCCCGCGCCCGGCGGCGATCTCCTCCAGCAACCTCGTCGGCTTCACGGGCTTTCACAACTATCCGACGGGCCGCTATGAGGGCAACCAGTGGGGGCCGGCGGTGACGCTGCTGAAAACCACCTCCGGCACGCCGTTCTATTTCAATTTCCACCTACCGCCGACCTCCAGGCGGGGTCTGGATGAGGCCGATGTCGACGAGCGCGTCCCCGGCCATACCCTGTTGCTTGGCCCGACCGGCGCGGGCAAGACCGTCATCCAGACCTTCCTGCTGGCGCAGTGCGAGAAATACCGACCGACGGTGTTCACCTTCGACAAGGATCAGGGCCAGGAGATCTTTGTGCGCGCGATGGGCGGGCAGTACTCGACCCTCAAGAACGGCGTACCGACCGGCTTCAACCCGTGCGCCTTGCCGGACACCCCGGGCAATCGCGCGTTCCTGATGCAGCTGGTCAAACGCTGCATCGCCGGGGACGAGCCACAGTTCCCATTCTCCCCTTCCCGCGAGCGCGAGGTCCACGACGCGGTGAACGGCCTGTACATGATGCCCTTCGAGTCCCGGCGCTTCTCCGCCTTGAAGGAATTCTTCGAACCCACCGACCCCAACGGCAACGCCGCGCGCTTTCGCAAGTGGTGTGCCGGCGGTGCGCTGGGCTGGTTGCTCGACAACCCGACCGACACGATCAATCTGGCCACCGGTCGCCACTTCGGTTTCGACGTCACGGACTTCCTCGACAACGATGCCACCCGCACCGTGACAGTGATGTACCTGTTTCACCGCATGGAGTCCTTGATCGACGGACGCCGCTTCATCCTCAACATGGACGAGTTCTGGAAGATGCTGCTCGACCCAGTGTTCGAGGGCAAGGCACTGGATGCGGTCAAGACCTATCGCAAACGCAATGCCCTGGCCATCTTCGGCACGCAGAGCCCTGCCGATGTGCTGCGCTCGCGGATTTCCAGGCAATTGATCGAGCAGTGCGTGACCCAGCTTTACCTTCCCAACGCCAAGGCTACTCGCGAAGACTACGTCGACGGGTTCAAGTTGACCCAGCGCGAATACGACATCGTCGCCAAGGACATGGTGGCGCAGAACCTGCGCGGCTTCCTGTTCAAACAGGGGCCGAACTCCACGATCTGCGAGCTCAACCTGCGCGGATTGGTGCCCGAACTGGCCGTGCTCTCTGGCACCGCGGCCTCGGTGGACCTGGCGGCCCGCGCCATCGCGCGCGCCGGCGAGGACCCGGATCAGTGGCTGCCAGTGTTCGAGCAGATGAGGACAGCGCAATGAAACGCACCGCAACGGTACTGGCACTCACCGCCGTGCTGGCGGCAGGGACGCTCGCGATGGCGCCGATGGCCCATGCGCAAGCGGTCGTGATCGATCCGGCCAACCTGCAGCAGGCCATCGTGCGCTACACGGAAATGATCCAGCAGTTGGAGCAGTTGAAGGCCCAGCTGGAACAAGCCAAACAGCAATATGCCTCGTTGACCGGCAGTCGAGGCCTTGGCGCGATCGATGCGGAGAACTACAGCGCGAACATTCCGACCAACTGGCAGCAAACCCTCTCGGCGATGCAAAACGGCGGAAACGTCGGGGCGCTCGCCCACCAGATCACGAGTGAGGCCTCCGAACTCCATCAGCCACAGTTCGCCAACGTCGATGCCACGGTCACGCAGACGCTGACGACCCACCTCAACGATGCGGCCACTGCGCAAGCGCTCAACGCGCAGACCTACGACGACTCCGGGGCGCGCTTCGCGCGCCTGAACCAACTCATGGGCCAGATCAACAGCACCACCGACATGAAATCGATCGG
>DATKUQ010000494.1:0-24335 GCA_035530495.1 Burkholderiales bacterium | reverse complement strand
CTGCGGCACAAGTACCGATCACCAGGTTGCGCCTTCCCTTGTTGATTTTCTTGACGTCACTCATCAAAGGTTCCTCGATTTACAACTCGGTTTACAAAATTGTGCCGCATGCAAAAGTTGGCGATTATACCTGAAAGTACTGGATCTATTAAAGGTTTTTACGCTAACGCCATGAAATAGATAAACAAATGGACCCGGCGCCGGCAATCTGGATTCATGTCGGACTGAAAATTTTCGCTGGGCCGCCTCCTGCTGCGCGCATCCGGACATCCGCTTGCGCTGAGACGAATTTCACCGCGCCCTTCCACCGGCAGCGCATTTGGGCAATAATTCCCCAATTGGGAGACCTCCGGCAGGCAGGCCATGCAAGGGATCAGTTCCTCGCGCTGCGTTGCGACATCCATCGCATAGGCCAGACAGAATTGCACCTGCCCATACGGCGGTGCGCCATCCGCACTGCGCCACGAAGCGCGAACCACGAACAAGGATAAGCAATGTACCGACTCTGGCTGACCTTCGCGCAGACAGCCACCATCTGCCTCGGCATACTGTTTGTCGTTGCCACGCTCAAGCCGGGATGGCTGCCGGGCAAGCCCGCCGTCCCGGTCGAGGTGAATCGGGCGCCCATTCCCGTAGCGACCGAGAAATGCAACAAGACCGTTTCCTACAGTGACGCGGTGCGCAAGGCGGTTCCGGCGGTGGTGAGTATTTTCACCAGCAAGGAAGTGCAGCGGCCGAGCAACCCGTTCATGAACGACCCCTTGTTCCGCCGCTTCTTCGGCGACCGCTTCAGGGACGAGGCGCAGCGCGCGTTCAGCCTGGGCTCGGGCGTGATCATCAGCCCCAGCGGCTATATCCTGACCAACCAGCACGTGGTCGAGGCCGCTGACGAAATCGAAGTGGCGCTTTCCAACGGCAAAACACTCGCAGCCAAGGTCGTCGGCAGCGATCCTGAAACCGACCTCGCGGTGCTGCGCGTCGACGAGCAGAACCTGCCGTCCATCACGCTGGGTCAGGCGGAGAAGCTGAGGGTCGGCGACGTGGTGCTCGCCATAGGCAACCCGCTGGGCGTCGGCCAGACGGTGACCATGGGCATCGTCTCGGCGCTGCACCGGACCGGGCTGCGCATCAACACGTTCGAGAATTTTATCCAGACCGACGCGGCGATCAATCAGGGAAATTCCGGCGGTGCGCTGATCGACACCTCGGGCAATCTGGTCGGCATCAACACCGCGATACTGTCGCAATCGGGCGGCTCCATCGGCATCGGCTTCGCCATCCCGGTTTCCACCGCCAAACAGGTAATGGATCAGTTGATCGCAACCGGCGTCGTTACGCGCGGCTGGGTCGGCGTGGAATTACAGAACATTACGCCGGAGCTGGCCGCCTCGTTCAAGTTGAGCAGCACCGCCGGCGTGCTGATCGCCGGGGTGCAGCGGGGCAGCCCCGCCGAGCACGCCGGCATCAAACCCGGGGATATCGTGCTTGCCGTGAACGGCAAGCAGGTCAACGATCCGGACTCCATGCGCAGCCTGATTGTCGCAGTGGCCCCGGGCCGGCAGGTCAGGATCAAGCTCAAGCGCGGCAAGCGCGAAATGGAACTTGCGGTGCATGTGGGCAAACGGCCCAAGCTGGAACCCGAGCCAGAGTAGCAGGCGCCGACAAGAAGAGCGGGGCGCGCGGAGGCCGGACAAGCCCTCAGGCGCCGAGAAATGCTTCCACCAATCCGATCTGCCCCGGCACGTTGAGCGCGGGCGCGTGGCCGCAACCGGCGATTTCCACCACTCGCGCGCGCGGGCCCCGCTCGCGCATCGCCTGCGCCGTTTCGGCCAGCAGCAGGTCCGAATTTGCGCCGCGCAGGCACAGTAGCGGAATGTCGAGCGCGTCGTACTCGGGCCACAGATCGTAGTCGTGCGGAAAATTGACGAACTGGCGCACCATGTCCGGATCGTAGTGGGGCGTGACGCGGCCATCGGGCAGGCGCCGCGCCGACGTTTCTGTGAGTTTGGTCCACTCGCGCTCGGTGAGCATGCCGTAAGGCGCATACACCTTGCGGAAATAGGCTTCCAGCTCGCTTACGCGGTCGAATGCCGCCGGATTGCCCGCATAGTTCCTGATGCGCTCGATCGCCGCGTCCGCCAGTTGCGGGCCATTGTCGTTCAACACCAGTTTGTCGATGCGGCCGGCCAGCGCACCGCCCTTGCGGCTCGCGAGCTTGATGCCGATCGACCCGCCCATCGAAGTGCCGACCCAGTGCATACGCGCGATGTCCAATGCGTCGCAAAACGCGGCCGCCAAGCGCGCATAGAACGCGAGACAATATTCGCGGTCGGGCTCCGGGCTCCACTGCGACAGGCCGCGGCCGATGGTATCCGGGCAGATCACGCGGTAGCGCCGCGCCAACGACGCGGCGAGGTCGTCGAAATCGCGCCCGGTGCGCGCGAGGCCGTGCCACATGACGATGGTCGCCGCATCGGCCCGGCCCCATTCGGTGTAATGCAGCTCGCGCTCCAGAACCGTGATGTAGCGCGATGTCATGTTCATTGTTTGGTCCTCAGAATATGAAACGAAATGAGGGGACACGTCCCCTCGTGCTCCCCTAAACCGGACTAGCCGGAACCAGGCAAAGTGCCTTCGGCGGGGGAAAAGCCCTTGTCCTCCAAGGGGACTTCCTTCGGGGCGTTGATCCCCCCGCGCACGCGTCCTCGCCATTTATCAAAATCTTTGCCATTTCCGTCAACTCTTGACGGATAGGGGACTAAGTCAGCGCGTAACAAAATGATGCCTTTTGTCACGGCTTCTTAGCTTGCCGACAATGCCGGCGGGAAAGCGATACACGCTGAGAATGAACAGTATCCCCAGCCACAATAGCCAGCGATCCGGGTGCACCAGGGCCGGCAACAGCGGAATGCCGGCGGCAGCATGGCTGGCAAGCTTCATCAGATCCTGCAGATAGGTTTGCGCGATCACGAATAAGGTCGCACCGACCACCGCGCCGTACATGGTCCCCATGCCGCCGATCACCACCATCAGCAGGATGTCGACCATGATGTCGAACGACAGCGTGGTGGCGGGGCCGGCGTAGCGCAGCCACAGCGCATACAGAATGCCGGCAGCGCTGGCTGCGAGCGCGGCCACGCAGTTGGCGACGCTGCGATAAACCACGCTGCGATAGCCGATTGCCTCGGCGCGGAAATCGTTTTCGCGGATTGCCTGCAGCACGCGGCCGAAAGGCGAGTTCACCACGCGCAACAACACCAGGAACAGCGCTGCCGCAGCGAAGAACACGAGGTAATAAGAAACGATCCTGCCGTCGATGTCGACGCCGAACAGCGGTGCCGCCAGCAGCTTGCTTCCCGGCAGCAGCACTTGCGGTAGCGTGTAGGTGAGCCCGTCCTCGCCGCCGGTGAACCCGGAAAGCTGCGAGGCGAGAATGGCGAAGAACGCGGCCACCGCAAGGGTGATCATGGCGAAGAATATGGTCTTGACCCGCAGCGACAGGACGCCGATCAAGAGCGCAAGCAGCGCCGAGCAGGCAAGCGCGGCAAGGCTGCCCAGGGCGAGGCTGCCCCAGGTCGGGCCCAGACTGGACGCGGCGATCGCTATGCCGTAGGCGCCTATGCCGAAAAACATGGTGTGCGCGAAGGAAACGATGCCGGTGTAACCCAGCAGCAGGTCGTAGCTCGCCACCAGCAGGATGAACACGCACACCTTGGCGGCGACGTCGAGCGAGCGCGTTCCCGGAAACACGAAGGGCGCGAATGCGAGTCCGACGAGGATCAGCAGCAGCAGCACGGTGAGCGCGCGGCTGCGCGGGTAATCGCCGGAGAGGAGCGTGCGGATCACAGTCATCTTTTCGCCACCGGGTACAGCCCCTGCGGCCGCCACAGCAGGATCAGCACCATCAACAGGATGTTGGACCCAAGCGCCACCTTGGGCGCGAGAAAGCCGACGTAGTTCGCCACCAGGCCTACCAGCAGTGAGCCGATGAAGCAGCCACCGACCGAGCCCAGGCCGCCGATGATGATGACGATGAATATCAGGATCATCACCTGCATGCCCATGGCCGAGGTGACCGTCTCCTGGTACAGCGCCCACATCACCCCCCCCAGGCCGGCGAGCGCGGAGCCCGCGGCGAACACGCCGATGAACACGCGGCGAATGCGGTAGCCGAGCGACTCGACCATCTCGCTGTCCTCGACCCCGGCGCGGATCAAAAGACCGACGCGGGTGCGGTTGAGCACCAGGAACATGGCGGCGAATACCGCAAGTCCGACAAGGACCGCAAGCACCCGGTATTTTTCGATCGCGATGTCGCCGTAGATGAAACTGCCGCGCAGCGTCGCCGGCTTGGGCAGCGCGATCATGTCCGGCCCCCAGATTGCGATGATCAGCTGCTCGGCCACGATCAAGCCACCCATGGTGATCAGGATCTGCTTCAGGTGCTGGCCGTATACCGGCTTGATGATCACGCGTTCGAACGCCACGCCCAGAGCCCCGGTCACCGCCATGGAGGCGAGAATCGCCAGCAGCAAGGCCGCGAGATTCCGCCACAGGCTGTCCGCCTGGGTCCATCCCGCGAGCGGGAGCAGCACGCTGGTGGCGACGAAGGCGCCGATGGTGATGAAGGCGCCGTGGGCAAAATTCATCACGTCCATCAAACCGAACACCAGCGTCAGCCCCGAAGCCATGATGAATATCATCATCCCCATGGCGAGACCGGCGACGGTAAGCGTGACCCAGGTCGGCAGGCTGGGAATCAGCGGCAGCGCCGCAGCCGCGATCACCGGGATCAGCGCGAGTGGAATCTTGTCCAGGCGCGCAACCGGCAGTGCATCTTTGGCCAAGCTCATTGGTGCGCGTCCAGCGACAGGCCGAGCAGCCTCTGCTGCAGCGCCTCGTCTTCCGCCAGCTCGCTCATGTTGCCGCTATGCACGATGCGGCCCGAATCCATGACGGCGACCGTATCACCCAGCGCGCGCGCGAAATTGAAATTCTGCTCGACCAGCAAAATGGTGGTGTCGGTGCGCTTCAGTTCGCGAAAGGCATCGACCATGTGGGCGATGATCGCGGGCGCGAGGCCCTTGGTCGGCTCGTCGACCAGCAGCAGCTTTCTCGGCTCTATCATCGCGCGCGCGATCGCGAGCATCTGCTTTTGCCCGCCGGACAAAAAACCGGCCGGGAGCTGCCAGAATTTCTTCAGCGCGGGAAACAGCCCGAACATCCAGTCCAGGCGCCCTTGGTCGATCGGCCCGGCGCGCGCCGCCAGCGTCAGGTTCTCGCGCACCGTGAGCCCGGCGAATATGCCCATCGACTCGGGCACGTAGCCGATGCCCAACTGCGCCACCGCAGGCGTCGAACGTCCGACTATGTCGGCGCCGTCGAAGTCGATGCACCCCGCGGAAGCTTTCCACAATCCCATGATGGTGCGCAGGCAGGTGGTCTTGCCGGCGCCGTTCCTGCCGAGCAGAATGGTCAGCCCGCCTTGCGGCACGACGAAATCGACGCCCTGCAGGATATGGTAATGGCCGATGCGGGTATTGACGCCGCTGAGCGCGAGCAGATTACTCATGTCCCGCGAGCCCGAGGTAAGCCTGCTGCACGACGGGCGAGGCGATCACCTCCGCCGGCTCGCCGTCGGCGACAAGCTCGCCCTGGTGCAGCACGATGATGCGGTCGGCGAGCGACCTGACCACGTCCATCTTGTGCTCGACCAGCAGTATGGTCTTGTCGCCCTGGTTTTTGATCTCGTGGATCAACTCCAGGATTACCGGCACCTCGTCCACGCTCATGCCAGCAGTGGGCTCGTCGAACATGAACAGATCTGGATCGAGCGCGAGCAGGATCGCCACTTCCAGTTTTCTCTGGTCGCCGTGCGCCAGCGCCGAAGCGAGGGTGTCGCGCCGGTCGGCGAGCTTGACGCGGTGCAGATAATGTTCGGCGCGCTCGATCAGCTCGACATGGCCGGACCACACCGAGAACAGGTTCAGGCCCATGCCGGCATGCGACTGCACCGCCAGGCGCACGTTCTCCAGCACCGAGAGCTGCGGGAACAGGTTGGTGAGCTGGAACGCGCGCCCCATGCCGCGCCGGGTGCGCTGCGGCGCCGGCAGCGCGGTGACGTCCTCGCCGTAGAGCGTGACGCGGCCTTCCGTCGGCCGCAACTGGCCGGAAATCAGATTGAAATAGGTCGTCTTGCCGGCACCGTTGGGGCCGACGATAGCGGTGAGCACATCCGGGCGAAACGCGCAGGACACCCGGTTGACCGCGACATGGCCGCCGAAGCGGATGCTGAGGCCGTGGGTCTCGAGAACCGGATGTTCGCCGGAGCGCGGTTCGGACATGATCAGTTATGGTGGCGCACAACGAGCGCTGGATGAACGGCGCCTGCGCCCGTTCCATCCAGCGGCGTTAAACCGGCGCGGCAGCGTCCGGCTTTAACGCTTGTTCTGGATCGGAATGGACATCTCCGAGGCCGGAATTTCGCGCACCAGCTGCAGCAGATCCCACTCGTTTTTCTGGTCTTTCAATTTCTTGATGCGGAATTGATACATGTCCTGCATCGCCTGATGGTCCGCCTTGCGGAAGGTCATCATGCCTTTGGGCGTCTCAAACGACATGCCCTCCATGGCGGCGATGAGCTTTTCGGTGTTGGTGCCGCCCGCCTTCTTGATCCCGTCGATCACCGCCATCGCCGCGGCGAATCCACCCGCAGTGAAAAAGTCCGGCGGCTGGCCGTAACGCTTTTCATGCTCCTTCACCAGCCAGTCGTTCATCTTGTTCTTGGGGAAGCCGTAGTAGTAGTAGATCGCACCCTCCACGCCGGCATAGTTCCTCCAGGTCTTCATCACCGGCAGGATGTTGCCGCCCGGCGCGAGCTCGATGCCGTAGCGCCCCGGATCCATTTCCATGATTTTCACCATCGGGTTCGCCCCGGCCCAGATGATGGCCAGCACCTTGCGCCCGGGCTTGTCCTTCAGCGCCTCGAAAATGCGCTGCGCGGGAGCGGTGAAGTCGGTCGTGGCGGCCGGCGCGTATTCCTCATGGATGATTTTCGCCTGCGGATCGGCCTTGGCCAGTGCTTCCTTGAACGCCTTGACACCGTCGCGGCCAAAGGCGTAATCCTGGGCCAGGGTGGCAATGCTCACCGCGCCCTTGAACGTCGCCGCAGCGGCTACCGCATCCTGGGTCGAAGTGCGCGAAGTGCGGAAGATGTAGCGGTTCCATTTGTCGCCCGTGATCGAATCGGCGACCGCCGGCTCGACCACCAGTATTTTCTTGTATTCCTGCGCCACCGGCAGCATGGCCAGAGCGACGCCGGAATTGACCGGACCGACTGCGATATCCACTTTGTCGTCGCCGTAGGCGGCGGCGAGCTGCGCCTTGCCCACGTCCGGTTTGTTCTGCGTGTCCTTGTCGATCACTACGATCTTGCGCCCGAGCACCTCCATCTTGCCGCCGGTGGCGTATTCCAGCCCCATCTCGAAGCCGATGCTCGACTGCTTGGCGTAGGCCTCGAGCGGCCCGGTCTTGCCGTATACGTGCGCGATCCTGATCTCCTGCGCCCAGGCGGAGCCGGCGCAGAGTGCAAGCGCGAAGCCGGCGATGATTGCGTGTCTGATGTGCATGATTCCCCCTTGTTATCGTCTGAATTCTGAATGCGGAGGGTCGCAAAACGCTCCGTTCACGGCGCCACGCTAGCGGAGCCGATCGCTATCGTGTTCGTATTTATGCTCCCTTTCACCCCCCGAAAGGGTAGAAAATGCGGGCTATGGCAAAACGCCGCCTGCCCACCCACCCGCTGACCAAACTGGCGCCGCCCTCGAGCGAGGCACTGCTGCTTGCGCGCCCGGGAGTGCTGGCAAGATTCTGCAATCTGCGCACGAGCAAGCTGGCCCTGGTCACCGCTGCCAGCGGCTCGGGCAAATCGACCCTGATGTCGCAAGGCTACCTGGCGCTCGCCGCGCAGGGCATGGAGGTGTGCTGGCTTTCACTGGACGCTTCGGACAACGACGCGCAGCGTTTTTGCTCCAGCCTGATCGCGGCAGTGCAGCGCGCCCGCCCCGCGGCCGGCAGCGAAGCCTACGAGATGATGCGCTCGGCGGCGCGCGTGCCGCTGCAGGAAGTGATGGCGAGCCTGATCAATGACCTCACCACCGGCGCGACCCCATTGGCGATCTTCCTCGACGATTTTCAGGAGATCGCCGATAGCGCCGTGCAATCGGCGGTGAGCTATCTGCTGCAATACTCAGCCGCCAGCATCCATTTTGCAATCGCCAGCCAGACCCAGCCGCCACTGGCGATCGCGCGCCTGCGCGCGCGCGGTGCCGTGATCGAGCTGGGCTTTGCCGAACTGCGCTTCTCGCCGCTGGAAATCCGCGACTATCTGCGCGGGCTGAAGAAGCTCAAAGTGTCGGAGGCGCAGATCGGCATGCTGGCGGAGCAGACCGAGGGCTGGATCGGCGGGCTGCAGCTGGCGACCATCGCCTTGGCGCAGCGCGCGAGCGCCGCGCCGCCGCTCGCGCTGGATGCAGGCGAGCGCCCCGGCGTCGCCAGCTTTGCGGACTACCTGCTCGAGGACATCGTGTCGCGGCAGGCGCCCGCGCTGCGCGATTTCCTCGATCGCACCGCGGTGCTCGATCAGTTCAGCGTGCCGCTGGCCGATGCGGTCACCGGGCGCCGCGATAGCCACGCGCGCATCGCGGAGCTGGAGCGGGCCAATCTGTTCATCCTGCGTCTGGACCAGGGCCGCGTCTGGTACCGCTACCATCATCTGTTTTCGGCCTTTCTGCGCCAGCGGCTTAAAGCGAGCGACCCGGAGCTGCTGAAATCGCTCTACCAGCGCGCCTGCAACTGGCTCGCCGCCAACGAGCTACCCGCAGACGCGCTGCGCTACGCCCTGCGCGGCGGCCTCTACGCTCAGGCGGCCGTGCTGCTCGAGCAGCACGGCCGCACGCTGCTGCGCGAAGGCAATCTGAAGGAACTGCACAGCTGGCTGGAAGCGCTGCCGCGGACCGCGCTCGCACATTCGGCCACGCTATGCGTGCTGGACGCCTGGACGCATCTGTATCTCGGTGACACACTCGCCGCGATCCGTTCGATTCGCGCCGCCGAGCTGGCCATAGAGCGTGCGCGGCCGGACAAGCGCACCGCGGCGGGCTTGGCTACGCTGCGAGCGGAATTGCAGATCCTGCGCACCATGACCGGGGTGACGCGTTACGACCTGCCCGACGTTGCCGGCCTCAAAGCGGACCTGCCGCAGGCTTTCGGTCTTGAGGATCCGCTGCAGCGCGCCTATGCGCACGTCGTGCTGGGCTATGCCGAACGCCTCGCCGGCCGGCTGCAAGGTGCGCGCGGGCAATTCACCGAAGCGGTGCGCATCTCCGATGCGAGCGAGGAAACGGTGGTTAACTTGATGGCCCGCTACAACATCGCCATTGTCGACTACCTGCGCGCGCGACCGGACATCGCGGCGGCCGAGCTCGCGCACTGGCTGCGGGATCCGCACAACCGGCGCTGGCTCAGAACGGGCAGCGCTGCTTTCCTGCGCGTGGCCCTGGCCGTCATGCGGCTCGAACTCAACGAAACGGGAGCGGCACTGGCCGAGCTGGGCGAAGCGATCGACCTCCTCGATGCTACCCAGACCTACGCCTTCGTCGGCGTGGCCCAGGTGATCCGCGCCCAGGTACTGGTCTTGCTGGGCGAGTACCCCGCAGCCGAAGCCGATTTGGCGCGCGCGCGCATCGTTGGCGCCGAACGCAATATCGACCGCGTCGGCTTTCGCGCCGACCTCGTCGAGGCGCGGCTGGCCTGCCGCAGCGGCGAGCTGGAGCGCGCCGAGGCGTGCCTGCGCCGCGCACGTACCATGCTGGAGATGTCCGGCCACGCGGCAGTGGCGCTGTACACCGAGCATCACGCATCCTGGGTGGGCGGCTCGATCGAGTTGGCGCTTGCCCGCGCGCGCTTTACCGAGGCACTCAAACTCGCCACCGCCGGACTTGCGCAGGCGCGCCGCGCCGGGCGCAGCCGCGTGCAGATCGAGTTCCACATCTGGCAGGGGCTTGCCCGCGATGGCATAGGGCATTCCCCCGCCGCCGCCAAAACGATAGGCGAGGCGCTGGCGCTGGCCGCGCCGGCCGGAATCGTCTATCCCTTTCTCGCCGCCGGCAGCGGGCTCGCAGGGCTGCTGCAAAGCCACAGTGGCCCGCATGCCGCATTCGCGCAGCGCATCGCCCAGGCGCTGGGACAGGGCAGCACGGGAGCGGCGCGGCCCGGCCCACCGCAGCAGCCGCTGCCGCTGCACCAGCGTGAAGTGCAGACCCTCAAATTGCTGGGCCTGGGCCTCAGAAATCGCGAAATCGGCCAGCGCCTGTTCATTTCCGAAGAAACGGTAAAGTGGTATCTGAAGAAAATCTACGAGACGCTGCAGGTCGGCAATCGCACGCACGCGCTGGTGCGCGCGCGCGAGCTGGGTGTAATGCAGTAAGCGGACTGGGCTACTGCAGCCGCTCTTGCTCGGCCTCGGCCTCGGCCGAATCCGACGCGCCGTCCGCCTCATCGTCCGCCTTAGCGCCGTGTTTGCCGAGAAAGCGATCCATCAGTCGCGCCAGAATCAAGCCGAATTCGAACAGCAGGCACATCGGGACCGCCAGCAGGAGCTGCGATATCGCGTCCGGCGGCGTGACGACCGCAGCCACGACAAAAGCGCCGACGATCACATACGGCCGCACCGCCTTAAGCTTCTCCACGGTGAGTACGCCGGTGCGCACCAGCACAACCTCGACCAGCGGAATCTCGAAGGTAATACCGAACGCCATAAACATGGTCAGCACGAAGCTCAGGTAGGACGCGATGTCCGGCGCGGGTGTAATGCTCTTGGGCGCGAAGTGGATGATGAAGCGAAACACCCAGTTGAACACCACGAAATAGCAGTACGCGACTCCGGCGATGAACAGCAGGGTGCTGCCAAACACCAGCGGCAGGGCAAAGCGCTTTTCGTTCGCATACAGACCAGGGGCGATGAACGCCCAGATCTGATACAGCACATAGGGCAGCGCCAATATGAACGCCGCCATCAGGCCGACTTTGAGCGGCACCAGAAACGGCGTAATGACGCCGGTGGCGATCATGTGCGTGCCCTGCGGGAGGGTGCGCATCATCGGCAAGGCCAGGAGGTCGTAGATCTCGGACACACCGGGCCAAAACCAGAGCACCACGAACACGGCGAATACGGCGTAAATCGAACGCAGCAGCCGGTCGCGCAGCTCGACCAGATGGGAAATGAACGTTTCCTGCTCGATCACTAAGGTTTCATGCCTTGGGTAGCCCCGCCGGTTCGGCTGCGGGCTTGGTTTCCAGCGCCAGATCCAACTGCGCCGAAACAGCAGGGACTTCTTCGGCGGGCAAATGCTCTGCCGGCGCCGAAACAGCAGCGACTTCTTCGGCGGCTAAATGCTCCGTCGGCGCCGAACCAGCCGGGACTTCTTCGGCGGCCGAGGGCTCTGTCGCAGGCGGCTCGGCCTTGGTTTCAACCGCCTCGGAGATAGTCTGGTTCAGCGACTCGCCCGTCGCCTTCAGCTCTTGGCCGACCTCGGCCACCGACTGCTTCATCGAGTTTGCCGCATCCTGAAAACTATCCCGGATGCTGCTCAGTTCACTCATGTCGACTTCGCGCTGGATATCCGCCTTCACGTCGTTGATATAGCGTTGCGCGCGCCCCAGCAGGGCGCCGACCGTACGCGCGACCCGAGGCAGACGCTCAGGACCGATCACGACCAGGGCCACCAGCGCAATGACGACCAGCTCGGAAAATCCAATATCGAACATATCAGGGCCCGGGATACTGCAAGAAAGACAAGCAAGCGCGGGGCGCCGGGGCAGGACGTCAGCGCGCTGGTCTCACCGCCTTATGCGCTCTTGGACTTTTCCTTTATTTCGCCCTCGATGATGTTGCCTTCCGGCCTCTGCGAGGCGCCGGCGGCGTCGGCAGGTTTGTCCGAGGAGGCCTCCCTCATCCCTTCCTTGAATCCCTTCACCGCACCACCCAGATCGGCGCCCATGTTGCGCAGTTTCTTGGTGCCGAATATCAGCATAACTATGACCAGAACGATCAGCCAATGCCAAATTGATTCAAAACCCATGGCTTTACTCCTTCAAGTAAGCACCGGACCTGGACGCAACCGCAGCGCCACTTGCCGGAACAGGGGAAAAACGGCCGAGCACAAGCTCGCCGGCCGGACTTCCCTAACGTTTGATCATCCCCGGCAAAGCGTCTTTGCCGCCGATGATGTGCATGTGCAAATGATACACCTCTTGGCGGCCGACGCGTCCGGTGTTGATAATGGTGCGCCAACCGTCGTCGCACCCCTGCCCGACAGCCAGTTTCGACCCCAGCGCCAGCATCTTGCCCAGCAGCATCTGATGGCCGAGGTCAACCTGCGCCAACGAGGCGATATGCAGCTTCGGGATGACCATGAAATGCACCGGCGCCACCGGGCGGATATCGTGGAAGGCGACAATGTCCTCGTCCTCGAATATCTTGTTGCAGGGAATCCTGCCGTCGACGATCTTGCAGAAAATGCAGTCTTCCAAGCCGGCCCCCCCTTATTTACGCTCGGACTCGACGCGTGGATTCGCGGCCCTTGCCGCCTTTTCGTCTATGCCGGAAATGCCCTCGCGGCGCCTGAGCTCGAACAGCACGTCCGCGGGCCGCAGGCCATAGTGCGACAACATGATCAGGCAGTGAAACCACAGATCGGCGGTCTCCCCGACGATACGCAGCTTGTCGCCGTCCTTGGCCGCCATCACTGTCTCGGTGGCCTCCTCGCCGATCTTTTTCAGGATGGCGTCTTCGCCGCGCGCGAGCAGCCTGGACACGTAGGATGCCTCTGCATCGCCGCCTTTGCGCGCCTCTATCGTGTCCGCCAGCCGGTCGAGTATGTCGCTCATGTTCGCTTGTCCTTGAACGCCGGGGGCCATGCCCCCATGCGAATTTTCCAAGTGTACGCGCCTTGATCGGGCATCGCCCGCGCAAGGCTTCACCTGCGGTATATCTCCTTGGGATCCTTGATCACTGGATCGGTCGCGACCCACTTTCCGTCCGCATATTTCCGGAAAAAACAATTGTGCCGGCCCGTGTGGCAGGCGATGCCGCCGACCTGCTCCACGCTGAGCAGTATTACATCCTCGTCGCAATCCAGGCGCAGCTCCCGCACTTTCTGCACGTGGCCGGATTCTTCGCCCTTGTGCCACAGTTTTCGGCGCGAGCGCGACCAATAGACTGCCTCGCCGCTGGAAACCGTCTGCGCCAGCGCCGCGCGGTTCATCCAGGCGACCATCAGCACCTTGCCGCTCTCAGCCTCCTGCGCAATCGCGGGCACCAAGCCGTTGGCGTCCCATTTCACTTCGTCGAGCCAGTCCATGTCTACCCAATAACTTAACTAATGATTAAGAAACAATCGGATGCGCACCTGGTCAGCGGCAGCAGCTGCCGCCGTCCGACGGCCCCGGCGTCACAGCCTGACTTCGATGCCGCGCGACGCCATTAGTTCCTTCGCCTGGCGCACGCTGTACTCGCCGTAATGAAAAATGCTTGCGGCGAGCACGGCATCGGCCCGGCCTTCGAGTATGCCTTCGACCAGGTGCTCGAGCTTGCCGACGCCGCCGCTGGCGATCACAGGCACATCCACTGCATCGGCTACCGCGCGCGTCAGCTCCAGATCGAAGCCGGACTTGGTGCCGTCGCGGTCCATGCTGGTGAGCAGGATTTCGCCCGCGCCCAGGATCTGCATTTTACGCGCCCATTGCACCGCATCCAAGCCGGTAGGTTTGCGCCCGCCATGGGTGTAAACCTCCCAGCCCGGTCCGGCGCCAGCCGCAACCGCGTCCCCTCTTGGATCGACGCGCTTCGCGTGCCCTTGTGGATCGACGCGCTTCGCGTCGATGGCCACGACGATGCACTGCGCGCCGTAGCGGCCGGATGCGTCCGCCACCAGTTGCGGATTCTGTACCGCGGCGGTGTTGATCGATACCTTGTCCGCGCCGGCATTGAGGAGCCGGCGCACGTCATCGACTTTGCGCACGCCACCGCCCACGGTGAGCGGAATGAACACCTGCGCCGCGACCGCCTCGATAATATGCAGGATCAGGTCGCGCTCGTCCGAGCTCGCGGTGATATCGAGGAAGGTAAGCTCGTCGGCGCCCTGATCGTCGTAGCGGTGCGCGATCTCCACCGGATCTCCGGCGTCGCGCAAACCGACGAAATTGACCCCCTTCACCACACGGCCACGTGTGACGTCGAGACAGGGAATGACACGTTTGGCTAGACCCATGGGCTTGGCGGCGAAACGCGGGCGAAAGATACCGCCTTTGCGCTCATGCCTGTCCTTTCTCCTTTTTCCCTTGCCCCAATTTATCCGCCATCGCCTGCGCCTTCTTGAAGTCCACCGTTCCCTGGTAGATGGCGCGTCCGGTAATGACGCCGGTAATGCCTTCTGCTTCGATCTTGCACAGAGCCTTGACGTCGTTGAGGTCGGTGAGCCCGCCGCTCGCGATCACCGGCACCACCAACTCGCGCGCCAGCTTGATCGTGGCCTCGATGTTGACCCCGTTGAGCATGCCGTCGCGGCCGATATCGGTATAGATCACGGCTTCGACGCCGTAGTCCTGGAACTTGCGCGCGAGGTCGATCACGTCGTGTCCCGTCATCTTCGACCAGCCCTCCACCGCGACCTTGCCGTCCTTGGCGTCCAGGCCGACGATGACGTGGCCGGTGAATGCGGCGCAGGCGTCCTGCAGGAAGCCGGGGTTTTTCACCGCCGCCGTGCCGATGATGATGTAGCTGATGCCGTCGTCGAGATAACGTTCGATGGTGTCCAGGTCGCGGATGCCGCCGCCCAGTTGTATCGGAATCCTGCCGCCGACCGCGCTGACGATATCCTTGATCACGCTCTCGTTCCTGGGCTTGCCCGCGACCGCGCCGTTCAGGTCGACCAGGTGCAGCCGGCGCGCGCCCTGCTCCAGCCAGTGCGCGGCCACCGCCGCCGGATCATCGGAGAACACCGTCTCCTTGTCCATGTCGCCCTGTTCAAGGCGCACGGCGCGCCCGTCCTTGATATCGATCGCGGGGATGATAAGCATGTGTCGTTCCGGCTATGGAGTAAGAGGAGGAGCGAGTGCCTAGGCGCTCCGGGTCACGGTTTCCAGCTAACGAAATTGGCAAGCAGCGCGAGGCCGGCGGCCTGGCTTTTCTCCGGATGGAATTGCACAGCGAAAATATTATCCTGCGCCACAGCGCAGGTAAAGGGAAAACCGTAAACGCTGTACCCGGCCACCAGCTCCGGCCGGCCCGCCTCGACGTAAAAACTGTGCACGAAATAGTAGCGGCTGGCGTCCGCTATACCCTGCCACAGCGCGTGCGCTTCGGCCTGCATCACCTGGTTCCAGCCCATGTGCGGCACCTTGAGCCTGCCCCCTTGGGCATCTTGCATCGCCTGCGGCGGAAAGCGCTTCACGCTCCCGGCAAAAACCCCCAATCCGGCCGTATCGCCTTCCTCGCTGCGCTCGAACAGCATTTGTAAGCCGATGCAGATGCCGAGAAAAGGCTTGGTGCGCGCCGCCTCGAGCAGCGCCGGACGCAGGCCCCTGGCATCCATTTCGCGCATGCAGTCGGGCATCGCACCCTGGCCCGGAAACACCACGCGTTCGGACTGGCGTACAACTTCGGGGTCGGACGTGACCCGGACTTCAGCATCGGGCGCGACGTGCTCCAGCGCCTTGGATACCGAACGCAGGTTGCCCATGCCATAGTCGATTACTGCGATTGACGTCATTGTGCGTGCGATTTAGCAGAATTGGCGGAAGAGAAATTCATGCGTCGGACAGGAATCCGGCTTGGGTAGATCATTGGTCTCGCTGATCCTCGCGCAATCCCGTCAAACTCGTCGAATCACAAACTGCCCTTAGTCGAGGGAATCGTATCCGCGGCGCGCGGATCGGCCTCTGCCGCCATGCGCAGCGCCCGGCCGAAAGCCTTGAACACGGTCTCGCATTGATGGTGCGCATTGTCGCCGCGCAGATTGTCGACGTGCAGCGTCACCTGCGCGTGGTTGACGAAGCCCTGGAAAAATTCGTGCACCAGATCGACGTCGAATTCGCCGATCCAGGCTCGGCTGAACTTGAGCTGATAGACAAGCCCTGGACGCCCGGAAAAATCGATGACGACGCGCGACAGCGCCTCGTCCAGCGGCACGTAGGCGTGGCCGTAGCGGCGCAGGCCGCGCTTGTCCCCGACCGCCGCGGCCACCGCCTGCCCCAGGCTGATGCCTATGTCCTCGACCGTGTGGTGGGCATCGATGTGCAAGTCCCCTTTGGCCGCAATTTCCAGATCGATCATGCCGTGACGCGCGACCTGGTCCAGCATGTGGTCGAGAAACGGCAGGCCCGTGGCCAATTTGGCCGCGCCTGCGCCATCCAGATTCAGGCTGACGCTGATCTGGGTCTCGTTCGTGTTGCGGGTGACCGTGGCAGTACGCATAAATCGTTGGTTGAAGGCATCGCCCCTATGCCATGCATTCTAACCCAGCACGGCGTCGGGGCAAGGTCGCGGCAACTGAATCTATTTTAGGCCAGAATCGTCCCCAGAGCTGCGATCAGCGTCTCGCACTGCGCATCGGTGCCGACAGTGATGCGCAGGAACGGCTCGATGCGCGGCGGCTTGCTGAAATGGCGCACGATGATGCGGCGCTCGCGCAATTTCGCCGCCAGTTCCGCACCTCCATGCCGACCATGCCGTGCGAACACGAAATTGGCGGCCGAGGGCAGCACCTCGAAGCCCAGCGCTGCGAGATCGCTTATCAGACGCGTCCGGGTGGCGATCACTCTGGCGCAGGTCTGCTCGAAATAGGCGCGGTCCTCGATCGCGGCGGCGGCCCCGGCTAGCGCGAGACGACCGAGCGGATAGGAGTTGAAGCTGTCCTTCACGCGCCGCAGCGCCTCGATCAGTTCGGGATTCCCGAGCGCAAAGCCCACGCGCAGCCCGGCGAGGGAGTGGGATTTCGACAAGGTATGCACGACCAGCAGCTGCGGGTAGCGCTCGATCAGCCCGACCGCCGACTCGGCACCGAAATCCACATAGGCCTCGTCGATCACCACCACCGACCCGGCATTCGCGCGCAGCAGGCGCTCGATCTCGGCGAGCGCCAGCGGCCGGCCGGTGGGCGCATTCGGATTCGGGAAAATAATGCCGCCGTTCGGCCGCATATAATCATCGATGCGGATTTCGAACGACTCGGTCAGCGGCACCTGCCTGTACTCGATGCCGTACAGCTCGCAGTACACGGGATAAAAGCTGTAGGTGATATCCGGAAACAGCAGCGCCTGCTCATGCTTGAGCAGCGCAAGGAACGCGTGCGCCAGCACCTCGTCCGAACCGTTGCCGACGAATACCTGAGCAGGATTCAATTTGTAAAAGGCGGCGATGGCATCCCTGAGACTGTCGCAGTTCGGATCGGGATACAGCCGCAGCGTATCGCCCGTCTCGGCGCGCAAGGCCGCGAGCGCGCGCGGACTTGGGCCGTAGGGATTCTCGTTGGTGTTGAGCTTGACCAGGCCGGGCAGCTTGGGCTGCTCGCCCGGCACATAGGGCGTCAATCCCTTGGCGACTGCGCTCCAATAGCGGGACACTTGTGCTCCCTAGGGCCGACGCAGGCGGTATCCGGCGGAGCGGGCATGCGCCTGCAAGCCCTCGCCTTCGGCCAGGGTGGCGGCAATCTTGCCGAGCGTCTGCGCTCCGTCTGGAGATACCTGAATCAGGCTGGAGCGCTTTTGAAAGTCGTACACCCCCAGGGGGGAGGAAAAGCGCGCGCTGCGCGAGGTCGGCAGCACGTGGTTGGGCCCGGCGCAATAATCGCCGATTGCCTCGGAGCTGTACGCGCCCATGAATATGGCGCCGGCATGGCGGATGCGGTCGACGAGCTTTTCGGGTTCGGCCACAGCCAGCTCCAGATGTTCCGGCGCGATGCGGTTGGCGATGGTGCAGGCTTCCTCCAGGCTGCGCGCCGCTATCAGCGCGCCCCTGGTCTTGAGCGAGGCGGCGATCACTTCGCGCCGCGGCATCTGCGGCAACAGCCTGGCGATGCTTGCCGCCACAGCCTCGATGTAAGCCGCGTCCGGGCAGATCAAAATCGCCTGCGCCACTTCGTCGTGTTCGGCCTGCGAGAACAAGTCCATCGCGATCCAGTCGGGGTCCACCGAGCCGTCGCAGATCACCAGGATCTCCGAGGGGCCCGCCACCATATCGATGCCGACCACGCCGAACACGCGCCGCTTGGCCGCGGCGACATAGGCGTTGCCCGGACCGACGATCTTGTCCACCTGCGCAATGGTGCCCGTGCCATAGGCGAGCGCACCCACCGCCTGCGCCCCGCCGATGGTGTACACCCGGTCCACCCCGGCGATTGCCGCTGCCGCCATCACCAAGGCGTTTTTTTCGCCGCGCGGCGTCGGCACCACCATCACGAGTTCGGCCACGCCGGCCACTTTCGCCGGCAGCGCGTTCATCAGCACCGACGATGGATAAGCTGCCTTGCCGCCGGGCACGTACAGGCCGACGCGGTCCAGCGGCGTCACCTTCTGCCCCAGCACCGTGCCGTCGGCCTCGGTGTACTGCCAGGACTGCGCCAGCTGCTTTTCGTGATAGCGGCGCACGCGCGCGGCGGCCTGCTCCAGCGCTTCGCGCTGCGCGCGCGGCAGCGCATCGCGCGCGCGCGCGAGCGACTCGCGCGGCAGTTCGAGCTCGGCCAGCGCTGCTGCCGTCACCCCGTCGAAGCGGGCCGTATATTCGAGTACGGCCGCGTCGCCCCGGCTTTTCACTGCGGCCAGGATTTCGGCCACGCTCCGGTCCACCGTTTCGTCCTGGGCTGCGTCGAAGGCGGTCAGACGCGCAAGCCGCGCGTCGAAATCGGCGTCGCGGGTGGACAGTCGCGCGATCTCAGCCATTTTTTTTCCCTGCGGCCAGCGCGAATGCATCGACGAGCGGCTGGATCGCGGCGCGCTTGAGCTTCAGCGCCGCCACGTTGATGATCAGCCGCGCGGAAACCGGGAGGATTTCCTCCACCGCAACAAGATTGTTGGCTTTCAGCGTATTGCCGCTCGACACCAGATCGACGATGGCGTCCGCCAGCCCCACCAGCGGCGCGAGTTCCATCGAGCCGTAGAGCTTGATCAGATCGACGTGGACCCCTTTGGCGGCGAAATGCTCGCGCGCCGTCTGCAGGTATTTGGTGGCGACGCGCAGCCGCGCCCCCTGCCTCACCGCCTGCGCGTAATCGAAACCCTGCGGCACCGCCACCATCATGCGGCAGGCGGCAATTCTCAGGTCGAGCGGCTGGTACAGCCCTTCGCCGCCGTGCTCGAGCAGCACGTCCTTGCCCGCGATGCCCATGTCCGCCGCGCCATACTGCACATAGGTCGGGGTATCGGAGGCGCGCACGATGATCAGGCGCACCTCGGGCCGGCTGGTGGCAATGATCAGCTTGCGCGAAGTTTCCGGATCGTCGCGCGGCACCACGCCTGCCGCCTTGAGCAGCGGCAGCGTTTCCTCGAAAATCCGGCCCTTGGACAGGGCGATGGTGATCTGCGACACGGCGGGACCCGATCGAAAGCGCGATTTTACCGCGGACTTTGCGCCCAATGGATTTTCTAGTGAACGCGCTTGATGCGCGCACCGAGCAGCGACAGCTTTTCCTCGATGCACTCATAGCCGCGGTCGAGGTGGTAGATGCGCTCGACCGAGGTCTCCCCGCGGGCGACCAGCCCGGCGATCACCAGGCTCGCCGATGCACGCAAGTCGGTCGCCATCACCGCGGCGCCGTCGAGCTGCGCGACGCCCTTGACCACCGCGGTGTTCCCGGAAATCTCGATGTCCGCGCCCAGGCGCTGCAGTTCGAGCGCGTGCATGAAGCGGTTCTCGAATATGGTTTCCGTGAGCACCGCCGTGCCGCGCGCGATGCAGTCCAGCGCCATGAATTGCGCCTGCATGTCGGTGGGGAACGCCGGGTAGGGCGCGGTGCGCAGGTTCACGCTCTGCGGCGGCCCGTCCATTTCCAGAAGGATGGCGTCGACCTCGGCGGTGATCCTGGCGCCGGCCTCGCGCAGCTTGTCCACCACCGCTTCGAGGATATGCTCGCTGGTGTTGCGCAGCCGCACCTTGCCGCCGGTCGCGGCCGCGGCGACGAGGAAGGTGCCCGTCTCGATGCGGTCCGGCATGACGCGGTGCGCCGCGCCCGCGAGCGCGCTCACCCCCTCGATAGTGATCGTATCGCTGCCGGCGCCCTCGATGTTCGCGCCCATCGCCTTTAGGCAGTTCGCAAGATCGACCACCTCGGGCTCGCGCGCCGCATTCTCGATTACGCTGGTGCCTTCGGCGAGGCAGGCGGCCATCATCAGGTTCTCGGTGCCGGTGACTGTCACCAAGTCGGTGAAAATGCGCGCACCCTTCAGGCGCTTGGCGCGCGCGATGATGTAGCCGTGCTCGACGTGAATCTCCGCGCCCATCGCCTGCAGGCCTTTGATATGCAGATCCACCGGGCGCTGGCCGATCGCGCAGCCGCCGGGCAGCGACACGCGCGCCTCGCCGCAGCGCGCCAGCAGCGGCCCGAGCACCAGGATCGAGGCGCGCATGGTCTTGACCATTTCGTAGGGCGCGAGCGGCGTGTGCAGCCGGCCGGCGTCGAGCTCCAGCCCGAGCTTTTCGTCCAGCGACGCCACCACGCCCATGCCGCCGAGCAGGTTGATCAGCGTGGTAACGTCGCGCAAATGCGGCAAATTGGCGAGGCGCAGCGGCTTGGCCGAGAGCAGCGCAGCGCACATGATAGGCAGCGCCGCGTTCTTCGCGCCGGAAATGCGCACTTCGCCCGAAAGCGGGACCCCGCCGCGGATCAGCAGCTTATCCATACGGGCATTCTTCGCGCGGTCTGCTCATTCCGCCGCCTCCTTTTTCGCCGTACCACGTACGCACCGCACGCTGTCGGCGGCTGGCGGCAATCGCGGTCGGTCGCATCCCCGCTGTGCGGGGCGGCCGATGAGGTGAAGCAGGGGCCCCATCTACAAGATGGGGATGCGACCCGAACTCGGACGCATGGGGCCGCCGGCCGCCCACGGCCGCCTTCGGGGTCAGATCCCCGGCTCGCGCCGGGGCCCCTCTTCCTCCCTTCGGCGGCCCCTGCTCCCTGCTCATACCGCCCCACCGGACTGCGCGCTCCACTCTTCCGGGGTAAGGGTCTGCATCGACAGCGCGTGGACTTCCTCGCGCATGCGCTCGCCCAGGGCCTGGTACACGCGCTGATGCCGCTGCACCCGATTCCTGCCGCGGAATTCGGCGGAAACGATCAGAGCCTCAAAGTGCTGGCCGTCGCCGACGAGTTCGATATGTTCGCAGGGCAGGCCCTGCTCGATGTAGGTCTTTACTTCCTCAGGTGTAACCATGGTCGCCCTTTCAGTGCTTATTTTGCAAGGAGTTCTCAGTAGCGTAGTTTATAACCGCTCTTGAGCAGTGCAAGCCCGGCGGCGGTGCACACCGCCAGGCTGACAAATGCGATCAGCAGGCTCAATGCAGGATTGATATCGGACACGCCGAAAAAGCCGTAACGAAAGCCGTCGATCATGTAGAAAAACGGGTTGAATTGCGACAGCTTCTGCCAGAACGGTGGCAGGGAATGGATCGAATAGAACACCCCGGAGAGAAACGTGAGCGGCATGATGAGGAAGCTCTGGAACGCCGCCACCTGGTCGAACTTTTCGGCCCAGATCCCGGCGACCAGCCCCAATGTGCCCAGAATAGCGCTGCCGGCGAAGGCGAAAGCGAATATCCACAGCGGGTGCGCAAATGAAAGCCCGACGAAAGCGAGCGACACCAGCAGCACCCCTATGCCGACGGCCATGGCGCGCACCACCGAGGCGAGCACGTAGGCGGCGAAGAAATCCCAATAGGACAGCGGCGGCAGCAGCACGAAAATGATATTGCCCGTGACCTTGGACTGAATCAGACTGGACGAAGCGTTGGCAAAGGCGTTTTGCAGCACCGCCATCATCACCAGCCCCGGCACCAGAAAGGCAGCGTAGGGCACCGTGCCGTAGACCGGCGCGCGCCCCTGCATCACGTGGGAGAAAATGAGCAGGTACAGCAGCGTCATCAGCACCGGCGCGGCGATGGTCTGAAACGCCACTTTCCAGAAGCGCAGCAGTTCCTTGTACAGCAGCGTGCCGAAGCCGGACATCAGCCTTTAGCCTCTTTCATGATCTGCACGAACACGTCCTCAAGGTCCGGATACAGCACTTCCAGTTCCTCGATCTGCGCGCCCGCTTCGCGCACCTGAGCAAGGACGCCTTCGACCTCGGCGTAGCTGCGCAAACGCAGCGTATGCGTCCCATTGCGGCTGCCGCGCACCCGCGCCGCCAGGGCCGGCGGCAGCTCAGCAGCGCTAAGGCGCAGCTTCAGGTACAGATTGTCCCTGCGGTTGATCAGATTGCTGGTGGTATCGAGCGCGACCACGCGCCCCTGTTTCAGCATCGCGATGCGCGCGCACAGAGCCTCGGCCTCCTCCAGGTAATGCGTGGTCAGGATGATGGTGTGGCCTTTTTGGTTCAGGCTGCGCACGAACTCCCACAGGCCCTGGCGCAGCTCCACGTCGACCCCGGCGGTGGGTTCGTCGAGCACGATCACCGGAGGTTTGTGCACCAGCGCCTGCGCCACCAGCACGCGCCGCTTCATGCCGCCCGAGAGCGAGCGCATGTTGGCGTCGGCTTTGCCGGTGAGGTCCAGGTGATGCATGATCTCGTCGATCCAGTCGTCGTTGCGCCGCAGGCCGAAATAGCCCGACTGGATGCGCAAGGTTTCGCGCACGCTGAAAAAGGGGTCGAACACCAGCTCCTGCGGCACCACGCCGAGCGCGCGGCGCGAATCGCGGTAGCTGCGGACAACGTCGTGTCCGAGGACGCGCACGCTGCCGCTGTCGGCGCGTGCCATGCCGGCAAGAATGTTGATCACTGTGGTCTTGCCCGCGCCATTGGGGCCGAGCAGACCGAAGAACTCCCCCGGTGCGACTTCCAGGTCGATGCCGGCGAGCGCCTGTACCGGCCCGAAGCGCTTGTATACCTGCTGGATCTGGATCGCGGGAGTCATGGACGGCGCCGCTGCGCGGCGGAGTAAAGATCAGGCCCGATCGGCCTGCAGCAATTCGGATACGGCGTAGAGTTCCGCAAGGTGCTGCATCGCCTCGGGCAGGTTGGCGAGCGACAGCGCGAGCTTGCGCCGGCGCGCCTCGCGCAGGCATTCCAGCGCGAGGGCCACCGCCGCCGAGTCCACCTCGGTGACAGCCGCGAAATCGAGCACCGCCACTCCCGGCGCGAGCAGCGTGCGCGCCTGTTCCAACAGCGCGGAGACCGTGGCGATCGTGACCGGACCCTGCAACAGCAGCCGATCGCCTTCCTGGGTGATCACTTGGATTTGCCGCCCGCCTGGCTGTCCAGGGAGCGGTTCTTGCGCTCCAGCACCTTGATCAGGCCATCGACGCCGCTTCGGTTGATCTCGCTGTTGAAAGTGTCGCGGTAATTGGTCACCAGGCTCACGCCTGCGACGGCGACGTCATAGACCTTCCAGCCATCGGGCGTTTTCTCCATGCTGTAATCGATGCCGATCGACTCGGCGCCCGGCCGTTTGACCTGGGTCCTGACCGTGACATCGGTGGCGCCCGCTGCGGCGTGCAGCGGCATGAACTCGATCACCTCGTTCTTGTAGGCGGCCAGCGCGCCCGAATAGGTGTTCACCAACAGGGTGCGAAATTCTCTGACCAGCACCTTCTTCTGTTCCGCATCCGCCTTGCGCCAGTTGCGCCCCATGGCGAGCGCCGTCATGCGGTCGAAGTTGAAATGCGGCAGCACCTTGGCGTCGACCAGCGCATTGATTTTCGCCCGGTCGCCGGCCTTGATGTCCTTGTCCTGCTTGACGATGCCGATGACCTCGTTGGTGATTTTTTTGATCATGACGTCGGGGGCCATTTCCTGCGCGCAGACCGCGGTCGCCAACAGCGAAAGACAAAGCAGCGAAATTAATTTGATCATGGCTATCGCCTCGCACCTTGAAGGTTTTCGGAAACCCCGCCGGAATGTTCGATCACCGCCGCGTAGTTGCGCGGGACTATGGGCTCATAGCTTTGCTGGCGTACAGCCGCGACTGTCGCCCCCCCCTGCGGGGTGTTGCGTGGCGCCGGCGCCAAGGCCGGCCCGGCCTGCGCGGTCGGCGCACCGCTTGGGCCCGATTTCGAATCCGGGCCCGGATC